>CALRVO020000031.1:0-14657 GCA_943371595.1 Sphingomonas paucimobilis | reverse complement strand
GGGCGACGTCGTAGCGCAGGTCGAGGTCGTAGTGCTCGGCGCTCCACGCGGGGTCGCCGTGGTCGGGCAGGTAGGGGTCGGCGGTGGGGAGGGAGCTGCTCACCTCTGGTCCCAGGGGCCGATCGGGTTGCCGATCCACGTGGTCTTGTCGGGCACCGACTCGCCCCTCATCACCAACGACACGGGGCCGACCGTAGCGTGACGTCCGAGGGTCGCCGCAGGCAGGATCACGCTGTTGGGCCCGAGGGTCGCGCCACGCCTGAGCACGACGACGTCCTTGGCGAAGCGGCGGTCGTGGAAGAGGTGGGTCTGCACCACACTGCCCTGGTTGACGGTCGCGCCGTCGCCGAGCTCGACGAGGTCGGCCTCGGGCAGCCAGTAGGTCTCGCACCAGACGCCGCGTCCGACCTTGGCGCCCATCAGGCGGAACCACGCGTTGAGCACCGGCGTGCCGCTCACGGCGCGCAGGAACCAGGGCGCGGCGACGACCTCGACGAAGGTGTCGGCCAGCTCGTTGCGCCACACGAACCAGCTCCACAACGGGTGGCTCCCCCGTCGCATCCGGCCGACCAGCAGCCACTTGGCCGCCACCGTGACCAGCGCGGCCGCGAGCCCGGCAGCCACCAGCAGCGGCCCCGTCAGCAGCAGGGCCAGCAGGACGTGGCCGTCGAGCAGCGCCACGACAGCGGCCACCACCACGCCGCCGAGGGCGAGGGACACCATCTGCGGGACGAGCCGACCGAGCTCGACCAGGGCCCGGTAGACGCGCAGCCGGGTCGGCGGGTCGTAGGTGGTGTTGTGGTCGGCGGCGTCGTCGGCGGTACGCCGCAGCGGGGCCGGGGGGCTGCCGAGCCACGACTCCCCCTTGTGCGCCGTACGACGACGGGGCGCGGCCGACAGGACCGCGACCAGCGACGCCTTGGGGACCTTGCGCCCGGGGGCCGCCATCCCGGAGTTGCCGACGAAGGCGCGCTTGCCGATCTTGACCTTCTCGGCGCGCAGCCACCCGCCCCCGAGCTCGTAGCCGCCGATGAGGGTGTCGTCGGCGAGGAACGCCTGGTCGTTGACCTGGGTCAGCGAGGGGATCATCAGCACCGTCGAGGCCTCGACGTCCTTGCCGATGCGGGCGCCGAGCGCGCGCAGCCAGACGGGGGTCAGCATCGAGGAGTAGAGCGGGAACAGCCAGGTGCGGGCCTCGTCGAGGACCCGCATGGTGGTCCACACCGCCAGGGCCGGACGGCTGCGCACCGGGAAGGCACCCGTGGCGACCGACCGCCCGGCCAGCCGGACCACCGCCCAGACCATCGCGGCCAGCGACACCATGCCCAGCAGGGTCGAGACCGGCAGCCACCACAGGAGTCCGAGGATCGCGGAGGCGTCGTCGGGAGGGGTGGCGAGCAGCAGCGGGGGCAGCGCGCCGATCACGACCGCGACCAGCGGGAGCAGGCCGAGCAGCGCGGCGACGGCGGCGTAGGCCACCGCCCACGAGCGGGGGTTGACCGGGCGCTGCGACGACCAGGGGCCGCGGGCGTCGTCGGAGACCTGCTCGGCGGGCGAGCCCGACCAGAACTCCCCGGCCGGCACCTCGCCGAAGACGGCCGACCCCGGAGCGACCTCGGCGTCACCGCCGACGACGGCGCCGGGCAGCAGCATGCTGCGCGCGCCCACCCGCGCGCGGGCGCCGACCCGCACCTCGCCGAGGTGGAGCACGTCGCCGTCGACCCAGTAGCCGGTGAGGTCGACCTCGGGCTCGACCGAGCAGCCTCGGCCGAGCCGCAGCATCCCGGTCACGGGCGGGACGGAGTGGAGGTCGACGTCGCGACCGACGCGGACGCCGAGCAGGCGGGCGTACCAGGTCATGAACGGGACGCCGCCGAGGCCGACGGCGCCGATCTCGTCGACGACGTGGGAGGCCAGCCAGAGCCGGAGGTGGGTCTTGCCACCCCGCGGGTGGTCGCCGGGCTCGACGCCGCGCAGCAGGACGCGGGCGGCGCCAGCGGCGAGCAGCATCCGTCCCGGAGGGAGCACGAAGCCCGCCCCGAGCGCGAGCATCAGCCACACCGGCACGTCGGGCAGCCACCCCCAGCCGTCGAGCGAGCCGACGACGAGGCAGGCGAGCCCCACCCAGAACACCCAGCGCGGGGCCGCGAGGGACCGCACGAGCAGCGTGGCCGCGACCTGGCCGGCCTGGGTCTTGAGCGGGGTCGGCCGCACGCTGCGGTCACGGGCCGGGCCGGCCGCGGCCATGCCCTCGAGGTGGGTCGCGAGGGCCCCGAGCGTCGGGAACTCGTAGAGGTCGCCGACGACGACCTCGGGGTAGCGCTCGCGCAGCCGGGAGACGACCTGCGCCGCCGACAGGCTGCCGCCGCCGAGGTCGAAGAAGTCGGCGGCACGGCTCTCGGGGGGTGAGCCGAGGACGTCGAGCCACAGGCCGGTCAGCCAGGTCTCGGTCTCGGTGAGCGTGGCCGTCGGCACCGCGGACCGTGGCAGGGGCCACGGGAGCGCGTCGCGGTCGACCTTGCCGGAGGTGCGGGTCGGCATCGTGTCGACGACCGCGAGCCGTGGCACGAGCGCTGCCGGCATGTCGGCGCGCAGCCGGGCGAGCGCCGTGGGCTGGTCGAAGGTGTCGTCGACCGCGACGTAGCCGACGAGCAGGCTGTTGCCCGCCGCCGTACGTCGTACGGCGGCGGCCGCGCCCTGGACGCCGGGCAGCGCCAGCAGGGCGCTGTCCACCTCGCCGAGCTCGATGCGGCGCCCCCCGAGCTTGACCTGGTCGTCGGCGCGCCCGCCGAAGAGCAGGCCGGCGGGGTCGTGGACCACCAGGTCGCCGCTGCGGTAGGCGCGGTCCCAGCCGAGGGTGGGCATCGGGGCGTACTTCTCGGCGTCCTTGGCGGGGTCGAGGTAGCGGGCCAGGCCCACCCCGCCGATGATCAGCTCGCCGGTCTCGCCCTCGGCGACGGGGTGGCCCTGGGCGTCGACGACGGCGAGGTCCCAGCCGTCGAGGGGCAGTCCGATGCGGACCGGCCCCTCGCCGGTGAGCTCGATGCCGCAGGCCACGACGGTCGCCTCGGTCGGGCCGTAGGTGTTCCAGACCTCGCGGCCGGGGGCGACCAGGCGCGCGGCGAGCTCGGGCGGGCAGGCCTCACCACCCATGATCAGCAGCCGCACCGCGGACAGCGCCTCGGGCGGCCACAGCGCGACCAGGGTCGGCACCGTGGACACGACGGTGACCCCGTTGGCCACCAGCCACGGGCCGACGTCGATGCCGCTGCGCACGAGCGCCCGCGGGGCCGGCACCAGGCAGGCGCCGTAGCGCCAGGCGAGCCACATCTCCTCGCAGCTGGCGTCGAAGGCGACCGACAGCCCGGCCATCACCCGGTCGCCGACGCCGAGCGGCTCCTTGCCCGGCGCGGGCTGCAGGAACATCCGCGACTCGGCGTCGACGAACGCCGCGGCCGAGCGGTGGGTCACCGCGACGCCCTTGGGCGTCCCGGTCGAGCCGGAGGTGAAGATCACCCAGGCGTCGTCCTCGAGACCGGCGTCGGCCGGGTCGACCGGACCGGCGGGGCGTCGTACGGCGATCGCGAGGTCGGCGCCGACGACCGCGGCGACGTCGGCCTCGCCGAAGACCAGGCGGGCCCGCTCGTCGGGGTCGTCGGCGTCGACGGGGACGTAGGCGGCCCCGGCCAGGAGGATGCCGAGGATGGCGACGTAGAGGTCGGTGGTGCCGGAGGGGACGCGCACGCCGACCTTGGCGCCGGGCCCGACGCCGAGGGCGGCCAGCTCGGTGGCCAGGTCGTCGGCCGCCTCCTCGAGCTCGGCGTAGGTCAGCACCCCGGTGCCGGCGTCGACCGCCGGCTCGTCGGGGGCCTGCGCGACCGTCTCGCGGAAGATGTCGACGAGCGTGCGCGGCGGGGGGCACAGGGCCCCGCGGCGCAGCGGGTCGACGAGCAGCTCGGTCACGGGCCACAGCCTTGCGGAGACGGGTGAACGCGCGGTGACCGAGTCCCAGCCCGTGGCCGGTGACGGGTCGGTGCGTCGAGGTCGGTCTCGTCGAGCGGCTCGGGGGCCATCGGGCTTCCTGTGCTGACGGGGGTGGTGGTGCAGACCCACCGTACGCCGCCGGCTCAGCCCGGCCCGGCCCCGATCACGTGGACCGACCCGTCGGCCGCGTCGCGCATCGCCCCGGCGATCGCCCCGAAGTCGCCCGAGGGCACCTCGAAGAGGCCGCGGCGGAACGGCAGCCCCCAGTGCTCCTCGTCGTCGACGAACCCGAGCACCGGCAGCAGCGGCTTGACCGGCACCGCGACCACCGGCTCGAAGTCGACGCGACGGCGCCACGGCCGGAAGCCCTCGCGCACCTCGACGCGGTAGGGCTCGTCGTCGGCCACCACGCCGAGCGCGGTGAACTGCTGCAGCGGTCGGCCGGTGCGCACGGCGGTGCGCGGGGAGTAGAAGGCGACCCGGTCACCGTGCCGCAGCCGGCGCAGCCGGGTGTCACTGCCGTGGTCGGCCTGGGTGAAGCCGCCCTCGACCCCCAGCAGCACGTGGTCGAGGCTCACCGTGTTGATCCAGTAGCGGGTGCGAGGGGCGGCGTCCTGGCTCATGTCCCGGACGATGCCACGCACCGGGGACAGTCGTTCGTCGCCGGCCTGGGAGGGCCGGGGCCCGGCCGGTGGTGGGTCAGCCGTCGACGACCTCGTGGTGAGGCCGACCCGGGTCGGCCTCGGCCGGGGCCGGCTCGTCGGCGCGCAGCGCCTCGAGCTGGGCGCACACCGCGACGCCGAGGAACAGCGACACGGCTGACATCAGGCTCCACAGCAGCAGCGCGACGATGCCGGCCAGGGGGCCGTAGGTGCTGTCGAAGGAGCCGCTGACGTTGACGTAGAGCGCGAGCCCGGCGGCCGCCGCCATGCTGAGCGCCACCGCCACGACCGCGCCCAGCGCCAGCCAGGACAGCGCCGGCTGCCGCCGTCGCGGGGCGTGGTCGAGCAGCACGGCGATCGTGGTGACCAGGAGCAGCAGGCCCGTCGGCCAGCGCAGCACCTGCCACGTCGCGTGCGCCCCGTCGGACCAGCCGTACTCGCTGACCATCGCGTCGCCGAAGGCACCGCCCGCCACCAGCACGAAGAACCCCGTGCCGACCGGCAGGGCGAGCACCGCGGTGAGCACCGCGGCCCGCCCGTACTTGGCCACGGCCGGCCGGTCACGGCGGATGCCGTAGATGCGGTTGCTCCCCCGCTCGACCTGGGCCATCGCGGTGGTCATCGAGACCAGCGCGAGCAGCAGGCCGAGGACGAGCGCCACCTCGCCGGCGCTCTCCGAACCGCCCGACACGGCCCCGGCCAGGGCGTCCTCGCCGTCACCGCCCGGGGACACCGCGTCGACGGTCAGGGCGACCACGCGCGACCACCGGTCGTCGTCGACGTCGGCTGCGAGCCCGGTCGCCGCCAGCAGGAACGGGACCACGCCCAGGCAGGTCTGCAGGGCCAGGGCACGGCTGTGGCTGAAGTCGTCGCCGTAGCGGAACCGGACGAAGGCCCCCACCAGCACCGCGCGCAGGCCGTGGCGGCGTACGAGGTGCCAGGCGTCCTCGGCGTCGAGCTCCTCGCCGTCCATCTCGGTGGTGACGGGCACGAGTCGCGCGGTGGTCATCGGCCCAGCATGGTCGTCGTCAGTTGACCTGGCGCTCGCGGCCCTGCCAGTAGGGCGTGCGCAGGTCGCGCTTGAGGATCTTGCCCGTGGGGTTGCGCGGCAGCGGGCCGGTGACGTCGACCGTGCGCGGGCACTTGAACGCCGCGAGGTGCTCCTTGCAGAAGCCGATCAGCTCGGCCTCGGTCGCCTCGGCGCCCTCGTGCAGCGACACGACCGCCTTCACGGTCTCGCCCCAGGTGTCGTCGGGCACCCCGATCACCGCGACCTCGGCGACGGCCGGGTGCTCGGCCAGGACCCGCTCGACCTCGGGCGAGTAGATGTTCTCGCCGCCACTGATGATCATGTCCTTGAGCCGGTCCTCGACGTAGACGAACCCGTCGGGGTCGACCTTGCCGAGGTCGCCGGTGCGGAACCACCCGTCGGCGGTGACGACCTCCGCGGTGGCCTCGGGCTTGCCGAGGTAGCCCTGGAACCGCTGGGGGGTGCGCAGCCAGATCTCGCCGTGCTCACCGGTGCCGACCTCGCCGCCGGTGGCGGGGTCGACGATGCGCACCTCGACCTCGGGGATGGGCTTGCCGGCCGAGACCAGCCGCTCGGGGTGCCCGGAGGCGACGGCCGTGCGGTGGTCCTCGGAGCCGAGCTGGGTGGCCACGCCGGCGACCTCGGTCAGGCCGTAGACCTGGAGGAAGTCGGTGTCGGGCCAGGCCTCCATGGCCGCGCGCAGCAGCGGCGGCGGCATCGGTGCGGCACCGTAGGTGTAGGTCTTGAGCGCGCCGAACAGCTTCACCGCCTCGGGACCGGCCTGCAGCACCTGCGCGAGCACCGCGGGCACCAGGAACGTGCGGTTGGCCCCGGCGAGGATCGCCCCGGCCAGCGACGCACCGTCGGGGTCGCGGGTCATCACGCTCGGCACGCCGTCGTTGATCGGGAAGAGCATGTAGGACGACCCGCCGACGTGGAAGAGCGGCATCGCGACCATGCACTTGTCGCCCGGCTCGAAGCGCCAGCCGTCGTGGGCGTTGCGGGTGTGGGCGAGCATGTTGGCGTGCGACAGCATGACGCCCTTGGGCCGCCCGGTCGTGCCGGAGGAGTACATCACCAGGCAGGTGTCGTCGGGGCTGACGTCGGGCTGCCGGTCGGCCGGCGCCGAGGCCGCCAGCCAGGCCTCGTAGTGGTCGCCGTCCCCGTCGCCGTCGGCCCCGTCGGGGGTCACCTCGATGATCTTCTCGACCCGGGTGAGGCGGTCCCGGATCGCGTCGATGGTCGGCATCAGCTCGGTGCCGACGAACAGCACCCGGGCCCCGCAGTCGTTGAGGGCGTAGTCGACCTCGTCACCGGCCGAGCGCCAGTTGACGATCGCGTGGGCCGCGCCGAGCTGTGAGGCCGCCATCGTGGTCTCGACGCAGGCCGGGTGGTTCTTGTCGAGGAACGCCACGACGTCACCACGTCCGATCCCGAGCGCCTGGAGGCCGCCGGCGTTGCGGCGTACGCGGTCGTGCCACTGCGCCCAGGTGAAGGTGCGCCCGAGGTAGGTGATCGCGTCGGCGTCGGGGGTGGTGGCCGCCCAGTGGGCGAGTCGATCGGCGAGGAAGTGCGGCTCGGGTGCGCTCATGGCGCCATTGTGTCGGTCGGGGTGTGAGCCAGACCACACGGGTCGGCTGCGTTCTTCCCGCTCCCCCAGCGGCGTCTCAGCGCAGGCACAGGGTCGCGGCGCAGGCTGGGAACCATGAACGACACGCCCTCCACCCCCGCCCCGTCCGGTCCCCCGTCGGACCCGTCGCAAGGACCTCGCTTCCACGACTACCACGACGCGCCGCCCCCGCCTCCCCCTCCGCCGGGGTACCCGCCCTTCGAGCACCGCACCCAGGCGCTCGCCACGCAGACCCGGCCGGTCGTCCCGCCGCGCCGTGGTCGCAAGGGCTTCGCCGCCGCGGTCGTCGCGGCGGCCCTGGTGGTGGGGGGCGGCGCCGGTCTCGGCGGCGCGGCGGCGTACGACGCCATGAACGGCGGCACGTCGGCCTCGGGGTCGTCGTCCTCGACGGTCACCGCCAGCCCCGTGGTCGCCCGCGGTACCGACGACCCGGCCGCCGACGGCAGCGTCGAGCAGGTCGCCACGGCCGTGCTGCCCTCGGTCGTCAAGCTCGACGTCCGCGGGAGCCAGGAGGCCGGTTCGGGCTCGGGGGTCATCCTCAGCTCCGACGGGCTGATCCTCACCAACAACCACGTCGTCGAGGTCGCCGGCGACGGCGGCAGCATCACGGTGTCGTTCGCGGACGGCAGCCACGCCGCAGCCACCATCGTCGGCACCGACCCCCTCACCGACACCGCGCTGGTCCAGGCCCAGGACGTCTCCGGCCTGGCCCCGGCCACCATCGGCGACTCCAGCGCCGTCGACGTGGGTGAGGAGGTCGTCGCCATCGGCTCGCCGTTCGGGCTCGACGCCACCGTCACCTCCGGCATCGTCAGCGCGCTCAACCGCCCGGTCGGGGTCGGCTCCGACAGCCAGGGCAACGCCACCGTCTACCCGGCGATCCAGACCGACGCCGCCATCAACCCCGGCAACAGCGGCGGTCCGCTGGTCGACCTCGACGGCCACGTCATCGGCATCAACTCCTCGATCCAGTCGACCTCCGGCGGTTCGGGTGAGGCGGGGTCGATCGGCCTCGGGTTCGCGATCCCGATCAACGAGGTGCTGCCGGTCATCGACCAGATGAAGAACGGCGAGACGCCCACCCACGCGCGCATCGGCGTCTCGGTGCAGGACGTCCAGGCCACCGGGGGTGCCCTCGTGGTCGACGGCGCGCAGATCTCCGACGTCGGCAACGACTCCGCGGCCGGCCAGGCCGGGCTGCAGGACGGCGACATCATCACCAAGGTCGACGACACCCTCATCACCGGCTCCGACTCGCTGGTCGCGACCGTGCGGTCCTACCGGCCCGGCGACAAGGTGACGATCACCTACGAGCGCGACGGCCAGACCAAGACCGTCGACCTCACCCTCGACTCCGACGCGGACCCCACCTCGTAGTCCGCGGAGGGAACCGGGCCCCGTCCGACGGGCCCCGCGCTTGGGAGGGCGCACCGACGGCCACCGGTCACCGACCGGTGGCCGTTCGGCGTCCCCGCGGTGGTGGTGGACGCCACCCCACGGTGGTCGACGAGCGCACCCCGCGGTGGTCGAGGAGCGCGCCTCACGGTGGTCGAGGAGGTCGCCCGCCACGGTGGTCGAGGAGCACGCCTCACGGTGGTCGAGGAGGTCGCCCGCCACGGTGGTCGAGGAGGTCGCCCGCGACCGTCACGAGACCACACCAGCCGCACCGGTCTGCGCGAGGTGACCACGGGGTCCGGGTCGGGCGGCCGCCCGACCCCTCACGTGGCTCAGAGGTCACAGTGGTGTGCACCGGGACGCTGGATCCGTGACTGGGCCGCTGAAATTGCAGCAGCCCGGTCAGTGCTCCAGCGTCCCGGTGAGACCTGTCGGGCGGGTGTGACTCTCGGGTCGTCCGCGCCGACGAGGGCGCGGCTTGCCGCTGCCCGTGCACCGCACTCCCGGAGAGGCTCGCGGTCAAGGACGCCGAAGGCGCCGCGCACCGGCGGAGCGCAGCGACGTCCTTATCGGCGAGACCCGGAATGCTAGGCACGCGGACGAGCCGACGCGCCGTGACCGACGGCCACCCGGGGCCCGCGGGCAACCCGATCGCACCAGGACCTGGAGCCGAACCGCCCCCGTCGAACCTCACGCCGTGTCGTCGTCGGCGGCCAGCACGGTGGAGAGGTAGTCGGCGAGCAGCTGCTCGATCTCGCGCTCGATGGCCACCGCGACGCTGGCGGTCACCGCGGTCATGGCGAGGGCGCGGAAGCGGGTGAGCAGCTCGACGAGCTCGCCGACGCTCTCGGTCGACGGCGCCCCGTCGGCGAAGAACCGTGGGGCGAGCTGGGCGGTGCCTGCGCGCACCAGCACCCTGGCGATCTCGTCGACGGCGGGGTCGACGCGGGCGTAGACCCCGAGCAGGGCCTCGGTCGACATGCCGTGGTCGCGCATCTCGGCGAACGACTCGAGCAACCGGGGACGCAGCAGCCGGACCTTGGCCCCGGCCGGCTCGGCGAGCCCGGCGTCGGTGAGGCGGGCGAGGTCGTCGGCGCCACCGGCTCGGCGGCGGGCCTCGACGGCCGTCACCGTGACGGGCTCGTCGCCGGCGGGCGGCACCAGCGCCGACTCGAGCCCGAGCAGGGTGCCGAGGTCGTGCCCGGTCTCCCAGGCGTGCAGCATCTCGCGGATGTTGGCCGCGGTGTAGCCGCGCTCGAGCATCGAGGCGATGATCTTGAGCCGCGCCAGGTGGGTGTCGTCGAAGACCGCGGTCCGGCCCACGCGCTGGGGCGGCGGGAGCAGGCCACGCTCCTGGTAGGCGCGGATGTTGCGGACGGTCACGCCGGAGGCCCGCGCGAGGTCGTCGACCCGGTAGGTGCGGCGGGTCTCGGGGTCGGGGGGCGTCGTCCCGGACGAGGTGCGGCCCAGCGCCAGCAGCTGCTGCACGGCCGCCTCGACCGACTCACGCGGGTGGCGCGCGCCGCGGCGCAGGGTGCGCAGCACCGTGTCGACCGACGGCAGCGTGGGACCAGTCATGGGGAGATCATGGATCAGACCGCCGCCGGGATGTTCCACAGCCGCTCGGCCGCGCGCGTCGCGACGTCGTGGTCGGCGAGCCGGAAGGACGACATCTGGCGTCGGTACTGGGTCGCGAAGCCCGGGTACATCGAGGCGTTGTGCCCGTCGGCGGTGAGGTACCAGCTGGAGCAGCCCGACATCCACGTCGTACGCCGCAGCCGACGCTGGATCGTCTCGTTGTGGGCGTCCTGCACCTCGCGGCGTACGTCGAGCCAGCGCAGGTCACGCTCGACCAGGGTGCGGATCGCGGTGACGGCGTACTCGATCTGGCCCTCGGCGTAGACGAGCAGCGAGTTGTGACCCGGCCCGGAGTTGGGGCCGGTGGTGAACCACAGGTTGGGGTAGCCGTGGACCGCGATGCTCTTGTGGGCCGCGGCGCGACCGTCCCACTCGTCCTGCAGGACGCGGCCGCCGAGCCCGCGCACGGGGTAGGGCGGCCCGCCGAGCTGGACGTCGTAGCCGGTGGCGAAGACGATCGCGTCGAGGTCGTGCTCGATGCCGTCGCTGGTGCGGATGCCGCGCGGGCTCATCGTCGCGATCGGCCAGGTGATGAGCTTGCAGCTGTCGGCCTGCAGCGCCGGGTAGTAGTCGCTCGACATCAGCATCCGCTTGCAGCCGGCACGGAAGTCGGGGGTGAGCTGGCGCCGCAGCCACGGGTCCTTGACCGCGAGGCGCAGGTGGGCGCGGCCGGCCCGCTCGATGAGCGTGGTGACAGGCGTGTCCCACACCAGCCCGGTCGCGGCGACCTCGTGCCCCCAGAAGAGAGCGGTGCGCGCGGCCCGCTGCGCGAGCGGCACGTGCCGGAACACCGTCTTGGCCAGACCAGGCGTCGGCACGTCGACGCGCGGCAGCACCCAGCCCGGGGTGCGCTGGAAGACCTTGACCGACCCGGCCGTCCGGACCAGCTCGGGGATGATCTGGACCGCGCTGGCCCCGGTGCCGACGACAGCGACGTTCTTGCCGGTGAGGTCGACGTCGTGGCGCCAGCGGGCGCTGAGGATCTTCTCGCCCTCGTAGGTCTCGATGCCCCGGATCGCCGGCAGGCTCGCGTTGGCCAGCGGACCCGACGCGGCGACGACCGTGCGGGCGCGGTACGTCGTCCCGTCGGCGGTCTCGACGTCCCAGACCGCGTCGCGCTGGTCGAAGGCCAGCCCCGTGACGTCGGCTCCGAAGCGCAGGTGGGGGGCGAGGTCGAAGCGCTCGACCAGGCTCTCGACGTGGGCCAGGATCTCGGCGCTCGGCGAGTAGGCGCGCGACCAGTCGGGGTTGGCGGCGAAGGAGAACGAGTAGAGCAGCGACGGGATGTCGCACGCGGCGCCCGGGTAGGTCGCGTCGCGCCAGGTGCCCCCGACGCGGTCGGCCCGTTCGAGGACGATCACGTCGTCGATGCCGGCCTCCTTGAGCTTGATGAGCGTGCCGAGACCGGCGAACCCGGCGCCGATGACGATCGTGGTGTGCACCGGCGCGCTCACGCCGCGCCCTTCTCCACGTCGGCCGACCGGCTGGTGCCGGCGCTGACCGGCTCGAAGGTCAGCTCCTTGAACCACGACGGGATCGGGCGCAGCAGCACCCGGGGGTAGTGCTGGCTGAGCGTCACCATCGTGTTGGCGAGCAGGTGGTAGGGGTGCTTGGGGTCGACGACCATCATCGAGTGGACCTTGAGCACCTGGTAGAGCGGGACGTACTTGGTGCGCTCGCCGCGGGAGCCGAGCTTCTCGAAGCGCTTCATCGCGGCGTACAGCCGCTCGGGCTGCAGGCCCATGTCGGCGATGTTGTTGCGCATCCGGTTGAGGAGCGGGACGTACATGATCGCGCCGATGATCAGCCCCGGGGTCGCGAGCTGCCCGACGAACTCGACGAGCAGCTTGCGGGCGCGGGCGTGGCCGATCAGGTCGAGCACGGCGAAGTCGACGGCGATGTGGCGCGACTCGTCGTTGTTGATCCTCTCGAAGACCTGGTGGCAGACCGGGTCGTGCACCTCCTCGAGGAGGAACTTGAGCAGCGCCCCGTCGAGGGCGACCTCGAGCATCGGGATGACCGTGCCGAGCACCGAGAGCGGCATGTCGTCGGCGTAGGTGTCGAGCCACTCGATGGCCAGGCGGATGTTGACGCTGGGCTCGGGGATCTCGCCGTCCTCGAGCATGCCCCACCGCTTCATCAGGGCGAGCTCGGCGTTGGCGTGGCGCTGCTCCTCGGCGTGGAAGTAGCGGTAGATCTCGGCGATGGCCGGGGTCGGCGCCTTGGTCGCCATGGCCGCGAAGCCACGCGCACCGACGTTCTCGATCCAGCAGAGGTCGGCCATGAACGACTTGAGCTTGGGCCGGAACTCGTCGCTGATCGTCTCGGCCCCGGGGGCGTCCCAGTCGATGTCGGCCAGGGCCCACTGCTTGTCCTTGATCTTGGCCAGCATCGCGTCGAAGTCCATGCTCTGGGTGGGCATCAGTCGTGCTCCTTCTCGGGGGCGGGGGCCAGGCGGCCGAGGAGGCCGACGGTGCGGGTGTAGGTGCGGGGCAGGTGCCGCTTGAGCTCCCAGCCGAGCTTGGCCTCGACCTGGGGCATGACGTAGAGGGCACCGCGGTCGTGGGCGTCGAGGCAGGTCCGCGCGACCTTGGCGGGCGACGTACCGGTGAGGCTCATCAGCCGGTTCGCCGCACCGGTGGTGCTGCGGTCGATGCGTCCGGCGGCGACGATGTTGGTCTTGACGAAGGTCGGGCACAGCACGGTCACCGCGACGCCGGTGCCGGCGAGCTCGGCGGCCAGGGTCTCCGACAGGGAGAGCACGCCGGCCTTGCTGACGTTGTAGGCCGCCATCCGCGGCGCCGCGCCGAAGCTCGCGGCCGAGGCGACGTTGATGATGCCGCCGCGGCCCTGCTCGCGCAGCAGGGGCGCGAACACGTGGCAGCCGTGGACGGGGCCCCACAGGTTGACGTCGAGCACCCAGTGCCAGTCGTCGATCGGTACGTCGCCGACCACCCGCCCGCCGGCGCCGACCCCGGCGTTGTTGACGACCAGGGTCGGGTCGCCCCCGAACCACGAGCGCGCGTCGTCGGCGAGGGCCTCGACCTCCTCGAGTCGGCGTACGTCGCACGCGAGCGCCACCGCCTTGCCGCCGGCGTCGGTGATGGCGTCGACGGTGCGCTTGGCCGAGGGCAGGTCGACGTCGCTGCACACGACCTGTCCCCCACGGGCGGCGAGCTCGACGGCGAAGGCGCGGCCGATGCCGCTGCCCGCCCCGGTGACGACGGCGTTGGCGTCGCGGCTGCGGCGACCGGGGCGGCTCACGCGGTCAGCCGGACGTCGGCGCGCACGGCGAGGGCGTCGGTGACGAACCGGGCGGCGCGGGCGAGCGCGGGCGCGGCCTCGGGCACCAGGCGCGGCAGGGCCTGGAACACGTGCATCTGGCCGGGCCAGACCTCGAGGCGGCAGTCGGTGCCCGAGGCCGTGAGCATGTCGTGGACGTGGTGGGCGTCGGCGGCCAGGATCTCGGCGCCGCCGGCCTGCACGAGGGTCGGCGGCAGCGCCTCGTGGGCGTCGACCACGTGCCGCAGCCGGGCGTCGAGCGGGTCGGCACCCTGCGTGTAGTGAGCGCAGAGGCGGGCCGCTCCGGAGGCGCTGATCATCGGGTCGCGCCGGACCTGCTCGCGCTCGGCGGCCAGCGTGAAGCTGAGGTCGGCGACCGGCGACAGCAGCACCTGTGCGGCGGGTCGTGGTCGGCCGGCGCGGAGCAGGGTGAGGGTGAGGTCGAGCACGAGGTGGCCACCGGCAGAGTCGCCGGCCGCGACGACGCGGTCGGCGGCGTACCCCTGGGCGAGGAGCCAGCCCCAGGCGGTCTCGACGTCGTCGGCGGCGGCTGGGAAGCGGTGCTCGGGCGCCAGGCGGTACTCGACGCTGAGCACGGGCAGCCCGGTGAGCTCGGAGAGCCGCGAGACGAGGCGGCGGTGGGTGGCGAGCGAGCAGAGGGCGTAGCCGCTGCCGTGGACGTAGAAGATCGCGGCGTCACCGTCCTGGACCCCCGCGGCCCGCACCCACTCGGCGCGCACGCCGGGCGCGGTCACGGGGGTGACCGTCGTGCCCGGGGCCATCGAGCCGAAGGTGCGCATCGAGGAGGCCACGATCACACGCGACGCGGCGATGCCGAGGCGGTTGGCGGGCATCGCGGTGGCCACCGGCCGCAGCGTCAGGCGGGTGGCGGTGGCGGCGAGCCGGGCCCGCCGGGAGGGCGGACGAGCCGCGAATGTGGTGGAGGACACACGCGAAGACCACCACCGACTGTGCCATCTGTCAATGGCACAGTCGGAGTGTCGCTGCCCGATAGTCGTGGACCTTCTGCACGGAG
>CALRVO020000030.1:0-14853 GCA_943371595.1 Sphingomonas paucimobilis | reverse complement strand
AAGTAGACGTCGTCACCGTTGCCGTGCGTCTGCAGACCGATGTGCGCCGGCAGGTTCATCCGGTTGGGGTCGGTGTCGGTGAAGTCGTTGATCAGCGCACCGTTGAGGTAGACCCGGATCCGCTGGCCCTCGACCTTGATCTCGTAGCTGTTCCACTGCCCGTCGGGCTTGAGGGCGGCGTCGCGCGCTGCGAGGTCGGCCGACTGGAAGTTGTAGATCGCACCGGTGGTGCTGTCCGCGTCGTCGGTCGAGTCGATCTGGATCTCGTGACCCGTCGTGATCGGCGGGTTCGGGTCGTTCCCGGGGGCCGGGAAGCCGACGAAGATGCCCGAGTTGTCGTCGCCGGGCTTCTTCCAGTCCAGCTTGAGCGAGTAGGCGTAGTCGATCGGCGTGGTGTGCCACCACAGCCCGAAGCCGCTCTCGGACAGGATCGAGCAGTCGGACTGACGGAGGAACGAGCCACCGCCGGCCATCTGCCAGTCGGCCATCGAGGCACGGGTGCCGTCGAACAGCATCTCGTAGCCCGCCTCGGGGACCGCCGGGGTGCAGGTGTCAGGAGCGATCACCGGCTCGCCGACCTTGAAGTCGTCGAAGGTGGCGACCTCGGTGCCCGTGCCGTTGTAGGCGGCCAGGCCCAGCATCGGCTTGGTGATGCCGCTGAGCCCGTACGTCGAGCCGTCCGGCTGTGCGCCGACCTTGACCCAGGTGGTGCCGCCGTCGACGGAGTACTCCCCGCGCAGCGCCTCGCCGTCGGAGATCAGCTTGAGGCGGACGCCGGCGACGTTGGCGCCGACCGGCAGCTTCTGGATCGGGCTGTAGGCCAGCCCGCCACCCGTGATCTTGCCGAGCTCGACGACCCACCCGTTGTCGGGGTGGTTCATCACGACGAGCTTGCCGTAGTTCTGGCCGTCGCCGTAGGCCACGAGACCGGACTGGATGTAGTCGTCGGTGCCGTCGACGGCGACCGTGGTCTCGACGGTCCAGGTGCTGTCGGCCTGCGGGGTCTTCTGCAGGACGACGTTCTCCGCGGACGTGTTGCCACCGCTGAGGTCACCGGCCCGGGCGTCGATCTCCAGCTTGCCGCCGGCGAGCCGGTAGCCGGCGCGGACCTCGTTGAGCACGTTCCAACGGCACGGGTCGAGCTTGGCGCCGTCGAACTCGTCGTCGGCCCCGACCGGGTCGGTGCCGCAGTCGACGGCCCCGGGCATCCGGACGGCCAGGTGGTCGATGTTGACGTTGCCCTCGTCGCCGGGGGCGTAGGCGATCTTGACCGTGTTCTCGCCCAGCTCGAGCGGGAGGACGACGTCCTTCGTCGACCAGGTCTTCCAGCTGCCAGTGGGCGGGAACGCGACCCGCTGCACCTGGTCGCCGACCGTGACCGTCATGTTCTTGGTCTGGTTGGGCTGCGGGTTGGGGCCGTTGGCGAACCGGATGGTCGCGGGGTGGTCACCCGCCTCGGCGGCGTGCACATTCAGCGTGGTGCTCGCACCCTCGTTCCAGGTGCCGCCCATGAAGCCGGTGCCGGTGTAGCCGGCGTGCTCGGTGTCGATCTTCGCGCCGTTCTCGAGCACGCCGTCCTCGGCCTCGTAGAGCGAGCCGCCCTCGGGGACGAGCTTGAGGAAGTCGAGGTTGACGTTGCCGTCGTCGTCGGCGTCGTAGCGCAGGACGACGTTGTTGACGCCCGCCTGCAGGTCGACCTTGAAGCGGAACGTGCCGTAGGTCTTCCAGGTGCCGGTCGAGGGCAGCGTGATCTGCTGCTCGGCGCCGTTGACGACCAGGGAGAGCGTCTTCTGGCCCTGGAACGGGTTGGGGCCGTTGGCGTAGCGGAGCGCGACCTCGTACTCACCGGCCTCGGTGGCGGTCACGGCCGTGGTGATGGCGGCGTCGACCTTGTCGAAGCCACCGACGTAGCCGGTGCCGCTGTAGCCGGCGTGCTCGGTCTGGGGGTTGGCCGTGCCGCCGAGCACCTGGTCCTCGAGCTCGTAGAGACCCGGGATGGCCGGCGGCGCCGGCGGGGCGACGTAGCCGGGGTAGCTGTTGAGCGTGTACCAGGCCTCGGTGGAGAACAGGGAGTCACCGTCGGCCGAGGCGAAGGGCCGCGGCGAGCGCAGGTGGACGACGCGGTCGGGCTTGAGCCCGTCGATCGCCAGCGTGACGGTGGTGCCGTCCTGCGACGCGGTGGCCGAGGTGACCGAGAGGGTCTCCAGGTCCAGCTTGGGGCCGCCGTAGGCCGCGGTGGCCCGGTAGCGCCACTGCTCGACCTCGTACTTGCTGGCCAGCTCGGCGATCGTCGCGGCCGAGACGGGCTCGGTGTAGGTGATCTCGAAGCCGCCCTCGACGACCTTCATCGACTTCATCTCGAAGGCGGTCTCGCCGGTGGGGACCAGCATCTGCAGCCCGTAGGTCAGCTTGCCGGACTGCTCCCAGTTGCCGCCGCCGCCGATGCCGCCGACCACGACGGTGCCGCTGTCGTCCATCAGCACCTCGTTGATGCCGGCCTCGAGGCCCTGCGTGCTGCGGAACAGCGCGCCCTGGAACTCGCCGTCGACCTTCTCGAGGAAGGCACGCTGCAGGCCGCCGTAGGTCACGTCACCGATGAGGAGCTGGCCGGCGAACGGGCCGTCCGGGACCAGGACCGGGGTGCTGGGCGAGTTGGCGATCTCGTTCTGGGGCATCCACAGCACCGGCTTGGTGACCGGGTTGGACTGGAACGGACCGGGCGGGGTGGTGCGGTGCTCGAAGAAGCGGTCCTGCTTGATCTGGACCAGCTTGGAGGCCGGCAGCCAGCCGCCCTGGTTGTCGGTGACGAAGAGGCCGTTCTCGGGCCCGAAGCCCAGGCCGTTGGGGGTGCGCAGACCGCCGGCGACGACGGACATCGCACCGGTCGTGGCGTCGACGGTGACGCTGGTGCCGCGCATCGTCGTGCCGGTGCTGGCCGGGTCGTACTGGGGGTTGGTCGTGGCGCCGCCGTAGTCGATGGCGACCGACATGTTGAGGTGGAACTTGCCGTCCTTGAACAGCAGGCCGAAGGCGAACTCGTGGAAGTTGCCGCTGGTCGGCACCTGCCACAGGCGGAACTCGGAGTCGAGCTCCGGGTCGGCGTCGGTCTGGTCGAGCCGGATCAGCCCGTCCTTCTCGGTGACCCAGTACTCCTTGGTGCCGTCACCGTCGGTGTCGACGTAGGCCAGGCCCTGGGGCTCGCGCATGCCGCCGTACAGCTTGGTCCGGGTGATGTCGGCCGGGCTCTGGGCGGTGCGGGCGCCCGCGAGGCGCCACAGCTCGCCCTCGGAGGTCTGGTTGACCGGGTCGCCGGTGCCGCCCCAGGTGAGGACGAGCAGGTCGTCGCCGTCCCAGGCCAGGCCGGTGACGTCGGGCTGCCAGGCCGCGTCACGCAGCTGGACGAGGTCGTAGGCCGGGTTGACCGTGGTGAGCGGGAGGCCGTCGCCGGGGGCGTCGTAGGCGCCCTCGCACTCCTTGGTGCCGGGGGCGACGACGCGGGTGACGCCGGCCTTGGTCGACAGCACGTCGTTGCCGACGAGGCTGAAGGTGGTCTGGCCGGGCTTGCGCCACCGCAGCGTGAGCTCCTGGCCGCCGGTGGCCTCGAGGAACTCGACACGCAGGTCGTGCACGCCGGCGGTCAGGGTCGCCGAGCCGGTCTTGGCCTCGGCGCCGTGCAGACCGTCGTTGTTGATGACCTGCTTGCCGTCGATGAACAGTCGCGAGCCGTCGTCGCTGGTCAGCTGGAACTCGTAGCTGCCCTCGGCGTCGATGGTGAGGTTGGCCAGCGCGTGCGCGATGAAGTTGTCCTGCATCGCGTCCTGGCTGCTGCTGAACTGGGCGTCGGTCGTCCAGTTGATGCTCGGCATCAGCTTGTCGACGTTGGGCGTCGTCGCCGGCTTGAGGGTGCAGATCGAGGTGAGTCCCGCGGGCACGCGGAAGACGCGCATGGTCACGCCGGGCTCGTCGCCGGCGGGTGGCGCCGCGCTGGCGGGGACCGCGCCGGCGGTGGCCGCCAGGACGCCGACGCCGAGGGCGGTGGCGAGCCCACCTGCGAGGAGCCGCCGGGCCCCGCGCCGGGCAGGCGGGTGGTGGTGTGTGGGAGACAAGAGGTCGTCCTTCCAGACGTATGACGGCGATCACACAGATGCCAGGTTGATTATGGCGGCAGTCACACGACTTTTGTCTAGGCCTCAGACCAAACTCTCTCGATTCACCCTTTCGACGCGCTCCTGGCGCGCGCCCGACGGGTGCTCGACCCCCGTTCGGCCACCGGCACCGGGGCGGGCACCGGGACGAACGGCCGCCACCAGTTCCACCGGCCGAGCAGGCTCATCGAGGCCGGCAGCAGCAGGCCGCGGACGACGGTCACGTCGAGCAGGACGGCGACGGTCATCCCGACGCCGATCTCCTTGACCGCCACCAGCTCGCCGAGCGCGAAGCCGAGGAAGACGATGCCGATGCAGACCGCCGCCGCGGTGACGACCGGACCAGTGGCCGTGATGCCGGCCAGGACGGCCCGGTCGTGCTCCGCGCGACTGTCGTCGCGCCGTCGGTCCCACTCCTCCTTGATGCGCGAGAGCAGGAAGACCTCGTAGTCCATCGAGAGACCGAAGACGAAGACGAAGAGCAGCAGGGGCGTGGTCAGGTCGATCGCCCCCCAGGGCTCGAACCCCAGCAGGCCCGAGGCCCACCCCCACTGGAAGACCGCGACGAGCACGCCGAAGGTCGCCGCGAGGGTGAGCAGGTTGAGCAGGAGCGCCTTGAGCGGCACGACGACCGAGCCGGTGAGCACCAGCAGCAGGACGAAGGTCGCGAGCAGCACCAGGACGAGCGCGAGCGGCAACCGGTCGACGGTGGCGTCCTTGGCGTCGACCAGCTCGGCGGCCGGCCCGCCCACCTGCAGCGGCAGCCCGTCGAGGGCGCGGACGTCGCGGACGAGGTCCTGCGCCCGGGGCCCGGCCTGCGCCCCCTCGGGCACCACCTCGACCCAGGTGACGCCGTCGAGGTCGTCGCGCACGAAGACCTCCTTCGCGTCCGGCAGCGCGTCGAGGTCGCGCAGCAGCGCCTGCACGTCGGGCACCGACGGGTCGCCGTCGACGAGCACCGACACGGGCTGGACCGCGTCGTCGAACTTCTCCTCCACGGCCTCGGCGGTCAGCCTTTCCTCGCTGCCGGGCGGCAGCGCCGAGGCGTCGGAGTTGGCCAGGTTGAGCTGCAGCGCCGGCACGGCGAGCACCAGCAGCGCACCGACGGCGACCACCGTGACGGCCACCGGGCGACGCTGCGCGAAGCCGGCCAGCGCGGCGAGCGCACCCCGGCCCCGCCGGCCGCGGGCGCGCCCGCGCCAGACCCACGTGCGGGTGCCGCGGGCGGGGAGGTGACGGTGGGTCAGCGCGACCAGGGCGGGCACCAGCGTCAGCCCGACCACCGTGGCGAGCACGACCACCAGGGCGCCGCCGAGGGCCATGGCCGAGAGCACCGGGTCGGCGAAGGCGTAGAGACCGACCATCGCCGTGGCGACGGCGAGCCCCGAGATCAGCACCGCCCGCCCCGCGGAGGCCGTCGTACGACGCAGCAGCAGCTCGAGCGAGGCCTTGCGGTCGGCAGCGGCCTCCTCGCGGAAGCGGAACACGACGAGCAGGCTGTAGTCGACCGCCAGGCCGATGCCGAGCAGGGTGACCACGTTGACGGCGTACTCGCTGACCGGGACGAGCCCGGCGAGCGCGGTCAGGACCAGCAGGGTCGTGGCGATGACGGCGAGCGCGGCCGCCAGCGGCAGGGCGGCGGCGCGCAGGCCGCCGAGGATGAGCAGCAGCGCGACGCACAGGAAGCCCAGGGCGACGACCTCGCCGCGCACCGTGTCGGCGATGGCCTGCTCGGCGAAGGCCTGCACCGCCAGCAGCTCGCCGCCGACGAGCACCTGCGGGGCGTCGACGGCCTGCAGCGCCTCGGCCACCTCGTCGGCGACCTCCAGGGCCTCGTCCTCGCTCAGCCCGCGGTCGAGCTCGACCACCACGAGCGAGCTCTGACCGTCGTCGCCGATCAGGCCACCCGAGGTGTAGGCGTCGGTGACCTCGGAGACGCCCTCGATCTCGCGGATCTCGAACATGACCCGGCTGGCCTGCGTGACCAGGTCGGTGGCGAAGAACTCCCGTCCGGCGATGACGGCCACCACGGTCTCGCCCTCGGGCTCGAGCACGTCGATGCGCTCCTGCACCTCGGTCGACTCCAGGCCCGGGCGGGTGCTGTCGAGGGACTCCGTCTTGTCGTAGACCGACCCGCCCAGCACGGCGCCCACCACGGTGACCAGGGCCCAGGCGGCGAGCACCCAGCGGTGCCGGCGGGCGGTCCAGCCGCCCAGTCGTGCCAGCACGTCTCCTCCGTCCGTCTTCCTCGCGCCGATGGCGAGGCTTTTGGCAGACAGTCGAGCAGAACCCGCCCCACCTGTCACGCACAAGTCGTTCCCTGACCGCGATCCGCGTGACAGAATCGACCTCATGACGCAGACGCTCTCCGCCGCTAGCGTGGAGACCGTGACCTCCATGCCCTCGGCCGCGCCGCCGGGCGGAGGCGACCTGCTCAACCTGATGCTCGACGGGCAGCCCCGCACCCGGGCCGACCTGATCGAGCTCACCGGCCTGGCACGCTCCACCGTCGCCGGCCGCATCGAGGGCCTGCTCTCGGCGGGCCTGCTCCAGCCGTCGGGCCAGAGCCGGTCCACCGGCGGGCGACCCCCCACCCGGTTTGCCTTCAACCCCCGCGCCAAGCTCGTGCTGGCCGCCGACTTCGGCGTCTCCCACGGGCGGGCCGCGCTCACCGACCTCACCGCGACCGTGCTCGCCGAGGAGGTCAGCGACCTCGACATCGCCGACGGGCCCGAGGCCACGTTGACCTGGCTGCTCGAGGTGGCCGACCGGCTCCTCGACGAGCTGGGTTGCTCCCGTGACGACCTCGCCGGCGTGGGCATCGGCCTGCCGGGACCCGTCGAGCACCAGACCGGTCGCCCGGTCAAGCCCCCGATCATGCCCGGGTGGGACGGCTTCGGCGTCGCCGAGTGGGTCAGCGAGCGCATCGGCGCCCCCGTCCTCGTCGACAACGACGTCAACCTGATGGCCCTCGGCGAGCACTCCGTGGTCTACCCCCACGTCGAGCACCTCGTCTTCGTCAAGATCGCCACCGGCATCGGCGCGGGCATCATCAGCGGCCGCCGCCTGCACCGCGGCGCCCAGGGCTCCGCCGGCGACCTCGGCCACGTGCAGAGCCCCCGTGGCGGCGACGCCCTGTGCAGCTGTGGCAACCACGGCTGCCTCGAGGCCATCGCCAGCGCACGCGCCATCGTGCAGGAGCTCGACCCGGGCCACCAGGGCGTCGCCGACGCCAGCCGCATCGTGCTCGAGCGCCTCGCGAGCGGCGACCGCGACGCCGTGGCCGCCATCCGTCGCGCCGGCCGCGACATCGGCGAGGTCCTCGCCTCGTGCGTGAGCCTGATGAACCCCTCGGTCATCGTCCTGGGCGGCGCCCTGGCCGGCGGCGCCCCCAGCCTGCTGGCCGGCGTGCGCGAGGTCATCTACGCCCGCTCGCTCCCCCTCGCCACCGGCGAGCTCAGCGTCGTCCCGGCCCAGACCGGCGAGCACGCCGGCGTCATCGGCGCGGCGACCATGGCCGTGCAGCAGTTCCTCGCCCCGCAGTCGATCGACGCCATGCTGGCCAACCCGCTCGCCCACGCCGCCGCGCTCTAGGTCACGTCGTACGACGACCCAGCCCCAACGGTGGTCGAGGAGGTTGCGCTAGCAACCGTCACGAGACCCCTCAACCACAGGTGCAGGTCAAGTCGACCACGTCGGCTGCGGTGGGGTGGTCTCGTGACGGCCGCGGGCGGCCTCCTCGACCCCCGTCTGGTGCCGCCGAACGACGACGACGACTCACGACCGCCGCGGACGGCCTCCTCGACCCCCGTCTGGTGACGTCGTACGACGACGACCCAGCCCCACGGTGGTCGAGGAGGTTGCGCTAGCAACCGTCACGAGACCCCTCGACCGCAGGGCCAGGTCAAGTCGACCACGTCGGCTGCGGTGAGGTGGTCTCGTGACGGCCGCGGGCGGCCTCCTCGACCCCCGTCTGGTGACGCCGTACGACGACGACCCGAGACGGTCGCGGACGGCCTCCTCGACCCCCGTCTGGTGACGCCGCACGACGACGGCCCGTGGGGCGGCCTCCTCGACCACCGTCCGGACACGCAACGGCGCCGGCCGCCCCGGGGGTCTCCCAGGGCGACCGGCGCCGTCAGTCGTCCGTGTCGGTCAGCGGACCCGGAAGGTCCACGTCTTGACGCTGCGGTTGCCGGCCGCGTCGAGGGCCACGAGACGCACGGTGTGGCGTCCACGGGTCATCGGCTTCTTGGCCGTCCACGTCATCCGGTCGCGGCGCCCGTCGTAGCGGACACCCTTGACCCGCTTGCCGTCGACGAACAGCACGAGGTCACGGGCCCGGACCGGGGAGGTGGCGTCGGTGACGACCGCCCCGACCTTGGGGGTCCGGTCACGGACGGCGCCGGTCGGGCTGACCGCGCGGATGCGCGGGCCCGTGGCGTCGACCGTCCAGGTCCGGCTGGCCGGGGTGGCGTCGACGCCACCGGCGGTCACCGCGCGGACCCGGATGGTGTGCTGCCCGTCCCCGAGCCCCCGCACCGTCCGCGGCGAGGTGCACCGCGCCCAGGCCCGCCCGTCGAGCGAGCACTCGAACGTCGCCGCACCGGCACCGGGGCCGGTCGCGGTGAAGCGGACGCTCGCCTGGCGCGACCGGGTGGTGCCCTTCGGCGCCGCGGTGATCCGGGTGTCGGCCACGGGCTGGCCCTGGACCTCGGTCACCGTGACCGTCACCGTGCCGGTGTCGGAGTCGGTGCCGTCGGAGACGACGTAGTCGAACGTGTCGTCGCCGGTGTAGCCGGCGGCCGGGGTGTAGGTGACCGTCCCGTCGTCGTCGGCGACGACGACGCCGCCGTGCGCCGGGTCGGTGACCGAGTCGACGACCAGCTCGGCGCCCGCGTCGGCGTCGGTGTCGTTGGCCAGGACGTCGATCTCGACGGCCGTGCCCGCAGGCGTGGTCGCCGTGTCGTCGACCGCCACCGGGGCGGCGTTGACCGGGTCGTCGCCGTCGACGGTGAAGCTGTCGAAGGAGACCTCGTCACCACTCTGGTTGACGCCCGCGGCGAAGACCCCGAAGCTCGGCGCCGTCATCGCGTTGTCCACGGCCCGCGGCATGGCGACGTAGGTCGCGCCGCCGTCGAAGGACACCGAGCCGGTGTAGGTGGTCCCGGCCTTCACCAGACGCAGGCGCACGTCGCTCAGGTCGGTCCCGTCCGGTACGGCGATCTCGGGCTGCGGGTCGGACCCGGCGATCACGTTGCCGACCTCGGAGCGCAGCTCGAACCGGTTGGGCGAGGTGCGGTCCTGGTCGGAGATGGCCACGATCTTGACGTAGTTGGCGTCGTCGCCGTAGACCATCAGGCCCGCCTGGCTGTAGGAGCCGTCCAGGTTGGTCACGTCGGCCGCGGTCTCGATCGTCCAGTCCGCACCGGCGTGGTCGGCCGACTGCAGGACGAGGTTGGACTTGCCGGTGCCGCCCTGGTAGATCTCGCCGGGCGTCGTGGTGATGAACAGGCGCCCGTCGGCGACGCGGTAGGTCTCCGGGTCCTCGGCCACGATGGCGTTCCAGCGGCACGGGTCGAGAGCAGTGCCCTCGAACGTGTCGTCCGGCGTGGTCAGGTCACAGGCCTCCCGCACCGTGACGGTGACCGACGCGGTGTCGGTCAGCTCGCCGTCGGTGACGGTGTAGTCGAACGTGTCGGTGCCGACGTAGCCCGTGTCGGGCGTGTAGCGCACCGTGCCGTCGGGGTTGACCACCGTGGACCCGTGGGCCGGGTCGGTGGCCGACTCGACGCTGAGGTCGTCGCCGTCGGGGTCGGTGTCACCGACCAGCACCGGCACGTCGACCGCGGTGTCGAGCGACGTGGTGGCGGTGTCGTCGTCGGCGACGGGGGCCCGGTTCTCGGTGCCCGTCCCGGTGACCCGGACGTAGTCGAACGTCGCCGACTGCCCGGACTGCTGAACGCCCAGGGAAAAGACCCCGAGGTCCATGTCGGCCGTCGGGTTGGCCACGGTGCCGACCGTCACCCAGCCGCCACCGAAGTCGACCTCGCCCAGGTAGGACGTGCCCGTCTTGGTCAGGCGCAGCTTGAACGTCGAGACGTTGGGCGGCACGTCGACCTGCGGCTGGGGCTCCAGGATGGCCGCGTTGGACTCCGAGCGGAGCTCGACGCGGTTGAAGCTGGCGTTGGGCAGGTCGACGTCGGCGACCGGGTCGAGCTTGACGTAGTTGTCGTCGTCGCCGTAGACCATCAGGCCCGCCTGGCCGTAGCCGTCGGTGTAGGTCGCCGACAGCTGCGTCTCGATCGTGTAGTCCTCGGTCGTGTTGGCGTCCGACTGCAGGATCAGGTTGGTGGCCTCACCCTGGTTGGCCGAGGCCGTGTAGAGGTCGGCCGGTGCGCCCTGGATGGTCAGGCCACCGTCGGCGACCTCGTAGGCGGCGGGGTCCTCGCGGACGATCGCGTTCCAGCGGCACTCGTCGAGTGCGGTGCCGTCGAACTCGTCGGACGGGTCCGTCGTACCGCTCGTGCCGTCGGGCTCGAAGCGGATCCAGTCGAAGGCCGCCTCGGGTGAGGTCGCGGCCTCGCCGGAGACCGCAGCCGGACCGACCCGCGGGTCGGCGAAGCTCGCCATCGGCGCGGGCCGACCGACGGGCGAGAACGTCTCGCCGTCGGCGGAGTACGACGCCCGCAGGTCGGTGCCGTCGGAGGTCAACCGCACGTAGTAGGTCGACGGGAACCCGGCCGGGACGCCACCGAGCTTGTCCTCGGCGTCGTTGCGCGGCTGGCCGGCGTTCTCGTAGATGAACTCGACGTCGCGGGTGCCGCCGGCCGAGATCAGGTGCACCGACGCGTAGTTGTCGTCGTCGGAGTAGAGCCGCAGCCCGGCCTGGTGGTAGTTCTCGGTCACCTCGGCGGTCACCTTGGCGGTGATCTCCCAGGCGCCGTCAGGGGTCTGCTGCAGGATCAGGTCGTCGAGGTTGCCACCGGGGCCGTAGAGGCTCTTGGCCACGATCGGCATCCGCAGGCTGCCGCCCGAGACGCTGTAGGCCCCGGTGTCGCCCAGGACCTCCCACTTGCCGCCCAGGCTGTCGCCGTCGAACTCGTCGGACTGCTGGACTCCGCAGCTGTTGAGCACCCGGACCGGGACCGTCGAGGATCCGGTGGCGCCCTGCGGGTCGGTGGCGGTGAGGCGGGCGGTGTAGCTGCCCGGCTCGGTGTAGGTGTATTGCGCGTCGAGCGTGGTGGCGGTGTCGCCGTCACCCGGGACACCGAAGTCCCACCGGTAGGTGAGGTCGTCGCCGTCGTAGTCGCTCGCCGAACCGGTGAAGTCGACGGTCAGCGGAGCGGTGCCCGTGGTGGGCGTGCCCTCCGCGCCGACCTGCGGCCGAGAGTTGAGCGACACGCCCTTGCCGGCGGCGTCCATGAAGTTGACGTTGAACAGGCCGGTGGCCGCCGGGTTGGCGTTCTTGAACACCAGGAACAGCTCGTGCGAGCCCTGCTGCGCCTCGGCGGCGATGTCCATGTCGACGAAGCGCCACTGCTGCCACCCACCGGTCACCGGGACCTCGACGGTGCCCGCGAGGGGGCCCGTCGGGCTGTCGAGGCGCGCCTCGATGGTGCCGCCGACGCCGCCCGAGGCGACGCGGAAGCGCAGCCGCGGCACCTGGTAGAGGCTGATCGGCGCGTAGGACACGTAGTCACCGGCGTCGATGTTGGACAGGTTGCGGGCGCCGCCCAGCGGGTCGGTCGTCGCCTCGGTGGCCACGCCCTGCTGGGTGCTGAAGTGCTCGGCCTGCTTGCGCTTGGGCTGCAGGACGACCTCGTCCTCGCCGGACAGGGCCGGTACGCCGGAGCCCCCGTCGTCGGTGTAGCTGGCGTTGACGACACCGAAGATGTTGGCCGAGGCGTCGTGGCCCTCGTCCTTGACCGTCTGCAGCGTCAGCGAGCAGCCGGTGCCGCCGCTGAGCGGGTGGCCGTGCGAGTCGTGGCCTAGGACGTAGTCGATCTCGACCTTGCTGCAGTCGATCTCGCCGTCCTCGGGGTCGGTGACCTCGACCTCGACCTGCACCGAGTCGCCGAACTCGAAGAACGCGCCGTCGGGCGGCATCACGATCTCGACGGTGGGCGCGGTGTTGCCGACGGTGACGACCGCGGTGGCCACGCCGGTGCGCCCGGTGGTGTCGGTGACGGTGAGACGGGCGTCGTAGACGCCGTTGGCCGCGTAGACGAAGGACGGGTTGGGCTCGGTCGAGTCGACCGTGCCGTCGTTCTGGAAGTCCCAGGCGTAGGAGGCGATCTCGTCACCCTCGTCGGGGTCGGTCGAGCCCGCGCTGGAGAACTGCACCGTCAGCGGCGCCTGGCCGGAGCTGGGCGTGGCGGTGGCGTTGGCGCTCGGCGAGCGGGCGCCCTCGTTGACGGCGTTGATCTTGTAGACCGCGGAGTTCTCGTTGCCGGTGAAGTAGCCGCCGTTGCCGTAGTCGAGCACGTAGAGCGAGCCGTCGGGCCCGAACTCCATGTCCATCGCGGCGTAGAGCGTCGAGGACTCGAAGAACGGGTCGATGCCCGCCACGTCGCCCTCGGCGTCCATGGCGACGTCGCGGATCCAGCCGCGCGTCCACTCACCGGCGAAGAAGTGGTTGTCGAAGTACTCGGGGAACTTCACGTCCGAGTCGAGCTCGGGGTCGTAGTTGTAGACCGGGCCGGCCATCGGACCCTCGCCGCCGCCGCCGAACTCGTTGGTGGTGACGCCGTTGTAGGTCACGTTGCCGCCGTCGTACTTGATCCAGGCGGGCTGGGCCGGCGGGAGGTTGGTCAGGCCCGTGTTGTGCGGGCTGTTGTTGACCGGCGCCGCGCAGTTGAACTTCGCACCCGGGGTGCTGGTCGCGAAGTTGTAGGCGTTGTAGGTCTCGGCCTGGGTGTTGGTGCCGGTGCAGTAGGGCCACCCGAAGTTGCCGGCCTCGCGGATCTGGTTGAACTCCACGATGCCGCCAGGGCCGCGGTTGGGGTTGGCGCTCCCGGCGTCGGGGCCGTACTCACCGAGGTAGACGTAGCCGGTGCGCTTGTCGACCGTCATCCGGAAGGGGTTGCGGAAGCCCATCGCGTAGATCTCGGGGCGGGTCTTGCCCTGGGTGTCGGCCGCCTCGTCGAAGAGGTTGCCGCTGGGGATCGTGTAGGACGCGGCGGTCGGGTCGGGCTTGATGCGCACGACCTTGCCGCGCAGGTCGTTGGAGTTGGCCGAGCTGCGCTGGGCGTCGTACGCCGGGTTGCGCGTCAGGCGCTCGTCGAGCGGGGCGTAGCCGTCGGAGGCGAACGGGTTGGAGTCGTCGCCGGTCGAGAGGTAGAGGTTGCCGTCGGCGTCGAAGTCGATCGCGCCGCCCGCGTGGCAGCAGATGCCGCGGTCGGCCTCGACGCGCAGGAGCTCCTGCTCGGTCGTCGGGTCGAGGTCGTCGTCGACCATCTTCATGCGCGACAGCCGGTTGTAGCCCTTCCAGGTCTCCCAGGTCGCAGCCGTGCCGTCGTTGGGCGCGTCACCGGCCGGCGTGCTGAGCGGCGGGGCGTAGTAGAGGTAGACCCAGCCGTCCTCCTCGAAGTTGGGGCTGACCGCGATGCTCTGCAGCCCGTCCTCGTCGTGGGAGTAGATCGGCACGTCGTAGAGCTCGGTGGTGTTGCCCTCGAGGTCGGTGAGGAAGATGCGACCGTCGCGGGCGTTGTGCAGCACCCGGCCGTCGGGCAGGACCGACAGCGCCATCGGCTCGCCGATCTTGTCGTCGCCCTTGGCCAGGGTGATCTGGTCGAACGACGCGTCGCCCGGCGGCACCTCGGTGCACGCGTCGGGGGCCTGGTCGGCGGCGTACTGGATGCCGCCCAGCAGGTGCAGCCGGAAGAGCGGCTCGCTGAACGAGGCGTCGGTGTGGCCGCCGCCGGTGTAGAAGCTGCGACCGCCGTCGAACTCCTGGTACCAGGCGATCGGGTGGTCGTCGTCGGTGGCGTTGCCGTCGTTCTCGACGTACGTCGACTCGTCGAGCGTCGCGATCACGTTGATGTCGGGGTTGACGCGCGGGCTGTAGTCGGCGCCGCCCCCGTTGACCACCGGGTTGTCCTTGGACTGGAAGTTGTACCACTCGTCGGTGCGGTCCCACCGGTCCGGCAGCGCGCACGAGGACGGCGTGGTCTTGTCCTCGACGTCGATGCTCGCCGCGGGCGTGCCGGCCGGGTGGCTCTGGAAGTAGGCGCCCACCAGGTCGCCGTACCAGGGCCAGGTGTACTCGGTGTCGGAGGCCGCGTGGACCCCGACGTAGCCGCCGCCGGCCTGGATGTAGTCCTCGAACGCCGCCTGCTGGGTGTCGTTGAGCACGTCGCTGGTCGTGGACAGCCAGACGACGGCCTCGTACTGCGCGAGGTTGGCGGTCGTGAACTGAGTGGCGTCCTCGGTGGCGTCGACGTTGAAGCCGTACTGCGCGCCGAGCCGCTCGATGGAGCGGATGCCGGCGCCGATCGAGCCGTGCCGGAAGCCGGTGGTCTTGCTGAAGACCAGCACGTCGTAGGCCGGCTCGGCCGCGGCCGGCGCGGCCGTCCACGCCGACTGGGTGCCGTCGCTGACCGGCGTCTGGTCGACCGCGGGCGGCGCGGCCGACGCGGGTGCGGCGGCCATGACGCCGCCGGTGACCGCGAGGGCGGCCACCCCCGCGACGAGTGCGCGGAGGCGC
>CALRVO020000029.1:0-14970 GCA_943371595.1 Sphingomonas paucimobilis | reverse complement strand
AGTCGTCGTCCCACGAGTAGGGCAGCTGCGTGGGCACGCCCTGGCCGCGCGCCATCGCGCCGACGACCTTGTCGTGGACGGGGTTGCGGCCGACCACCCGGTTGAGGGCCAGCTTCGCAGGCAGTCGTAGCGGGCGCGGCATCGTGCCGGCCACCATGTCGATGTCGAAGGTGACCGGGAGGTCGTAGAGGACGACGTAGTTCTCGGTGAGCGCGCAGTCGTGCATCATCGGGCTGCCGTGCGCCTCGACCTCGACCTGGCGGCGTACGCGGCCGTCGGTGCCGAGCACGGAGTAGTCGACCCGGTTGCCGCGGGTCCACGAGTAGGAGACGGCGTGCAGCTCGCCGGTCACGGGGTCCTCGTGCGGGTGGGCGGTGTAGCCGGCGCGCAGGTCGCCGGCGAAGCACGCACGCCCCAGGGTGTCGAGCTCCTCGCCCAGCTCGTAGGGCGGTGACCCCGCCTCGACCAGCGCGAGCGTGCGCCCGCCGTGCCCGACGACGTTGGTGTTGGGGGCGAAGTCGCCCTCGGCGGGCCGGACCCAGCGGTTGCGGTACCACCTCGCGGCGCCGTCCTCGAGGCGTACGCCGTGCACCATGCCCTCGCCCAGGAACCAGTGGTAGCCCTCGCCGGGATCGGTCGCCGGGTTGGGCCCGATCCGCAGGTAGCGGCCGTCCAGGTGTTCGGGGATCTCGCCGGTCACCTCGAGGTCGAACGCGGTGAGCTCGTCGTGGACGGGGGCGAAGCCGTCCTGCAGGTAGCGATTCATGACACTCCCTATAACGATGTTATCGACCGACCATAACGGCGTGATGGCAGGGTGGCAAGGGTGGTGATGCAGGCAGAGGACAGCGACGTGCGCCGTCGGCTGCTCGACGCCGCGGCGCGGGTGCTCGCCGAGGAGGGCCCCGGTGCCCTCACGGCGCGTCGCCTGACCCGCGAGGTCGGCACCTCGACGATGGCGGTCTACACCCACTTCGGCTCGATGCCCGCGCTGGTGCGCGCGGTGGTGGCCGACGGGTTCGCACAGCTGCAGGCCCGCGTCGGGGCGGTCCCCGTCACCGACGACCCCCTGCACGACCTGACCGCCGCCGCGGCGGCGTACTGCGCCCACGCCCGCGAGCACCCCCCGCTGTACGCCGTGATGTTCGGCTCGGCGAGCCTCGGCGGCTACCGGCTCACCGACGACGAGAAGGCGGTCGGCCTCGAGGCGTTCGGCCAGCTCGTGGCGTTCGTCGCCCGCGCGATGGACGCCGGAGCGCTGCGCGACGACGACCCCGCCGCCGTCGCCGGTCAGCTGTGGACGGCGCTGCACGGCTACCTGATGCTCGAGCAGGCCGGCTTCCACCACGTCGTGCCCGACCCGGAGGTGCAGCTGCTGCGACCGTTGCTGGCCCACCTGGTCGCGGGGCTGCTGCCGGGCCCCGGACGCGATCGGTAGCGTTGAGTCAGTGTTCCCGGTCGGTGGTGTGGGCGTCATGCTCGTGGGCGTCGCGCTCTCGGGCGTGGTCTGCGGCGTCCTCGCCCTGGCCCTGCGTCGTCGCCTCGGCACCGTCGCCGCGCTCGCGACGGGGGCTCTGCTGTGGTCGGTCGTCGTCATCGGCCTGGTCACCCTGATCCCCGCCGACGGCGCGCCCGGCGTCGTCTACGCCGACAGCCGGCTCGACTCCTGCTCGTGGGACATCGGGGGCCCGGCCCCGGACGGGTTCTGGATCTTCTCCGGCGGTCAGCGCCTGCTCAACGTCGCCGTCTTCGTGCCGTCGGGCGCCCTGCTCGTGGTGGCCGCCGCGCGGTGGCGCCGGGCGGCGCTGGTCACCGTGCCGCTGGGCTTCGCGCTCCTCACGGCCTACTCCGTGGGCATCGAGTGGACCCAGCTCGAGCTGGCCCGTATCGACCGCGCGTGCGACGTCACCGACATCGTCGACAACGTCACCGGTGCCGGTCTGGGCGTGCTCGTCGGCGTCGTGCTGGCACTGGTGCTGCGCCCGTGGCGCGACCGCGTCGGTCGCTGAGCGCGGGAACCCGCCGGGTCGTCCGCCCCACCGTGAGCCAGGGGTCACCGTGAGGCGGACGACCTGGGGCGCGCCACTAGCCTGAGCCCCATGGCCCACCCTCAGCCGCGCCCCAACGTCCTGCAGATCCCGACCTACGTGCCCGGCAAGCCGCCGACGGTGCGACCGGGCCAGACGGCGTACAAGCTGTCGAGCAACGAGAACCCCTACCCGCCGCTCCCGGGCGTGGTCGAGGCGGCGACGCGCGCGGTCGAGACGATGAACCGCTACCCCGACATGGGCAGCACCGCGCTCTACGAGGCCCTGGCGGCGCGCCTGGGGGTGCCGACCACCGACCTCGCGGTCGCGACTGGCAGCGTGGCGCTGATCTACCAGCTCGTCGGCGCCTTCTGCGACCCCGGTGACGAGGTGGTCTACGCCTGGCGCTCCTTCGAGGCCTACCCGATCGCGGTGACCACCGCCGGCGCGACGTCGGTGCAGGTGCCCGTGACCGCCGAGGGTCGCCACGACCTCGACGCGATGCTCGCGGCCATCACCGACCGCACCAAGATCGTCATGGTCTGCACGCCCAACAACCCCACCGGCCCCGCCGTCACCCAGTCCGAGCTGGACGCCTTCCTGGCCCGGGTGCCGGCGCACGTGGTCGCCGTCGTCGACGAGGCCTACCTCGAGTTCGTGCGCATGGACGACGCCGTCGACGGTCTCGCGACCTACCGCGCCCACCCCAACGTCGTGCTCTTCCGCACCTTCTCCAAGGCCTACGGGCTGGCGGGCTTCCGGGTCGGGTACGCCGTCGCGCAGGGTCCGGTCGCGGCCGCGCTGCGCGCGGTGTCGCTCCCGTTCGGGGTCTCGGCCGTGGCGCAGGCCGCGGCGATCGCCTCTCTCGAGGCCGAGCCCGAGCTGCTCGAGCGCGTCGAGGCGCTCGCGGTCGAGCGCGCGCGCGTGCACGCCGCGCTGGTCGAGATGGGCTGGAAGGTGCCCGAGCCGCAGGGCAATTTCGTGTGGTTCGCCCTCGGCGACCGCACGGCCGACTTCGCGGCCGCCGCTGACGAGGCGGGGATCGTCGTGCGCCCGTTCGCGGGGGAGGGGGCCCGGGTCTCCATCGGCGAGACCGAGGGCAACGACCGGTTGCTCGAGGTGGCGCGGGCCTTCCTGGGCTGACGCGTTAGGTCGTGGGGGCCGGCTCGCGACGTTCGGGGCGTCGGTCCATCTCGCGCCAGCGCGGGTCGACCGCGGGCAGCATGGTGGCCGCGAAGTAGGCCGCGCCGACGACCGCCATCGCCAGGGCGAGGCTGCCGGCGTCGACCAGGACCCCGCCGAGCAGGCCGCCCAGCGGCATGAGCGCCCAGCACATGGCGGTGGTGAGCGAGGAGACGCGGCCCACGAGCGGACCGGGGATGCGCTCGAAGACGACCGCGCCCAGCACCGGGTTGATGAACCCCGACGCGAAGCCCCCGACCACGAAGACCCCGATGATCGCCGGCACCGGCGCGTCGATCGCGAAGACGACGAAGCGCGGCAGCCCGGTCAGCAGGAACGCGAACAGGTAGACCTTGAAGCGCGGCAGTCGGGCCGCCCACACCGCCGCGCACGCGGCGCCCAGCGCCGAGGACCCGCTGAACACGGCGAACAGCAGGCCCAGGACCGCGGCGCCCTCGCCCGACTCGACCGCCCACACCGGCATCAGCACTGCCGCCCACGCGGCGTCGAGCAGGTTGGTGATCGCGACCATGACCGAGATGCCGAGCAGCAGCCGGTCGCCGCGCAGGAAGCGCCAGCCCTCCCGCAGCTGCTCGACGTACGACGCCGGGTCGCTGTCGGTGTCGGCGTCGATCGGCGGGGGCGAGCCGATGCCCACCGTGGCCCAGGCGAGCACCAGTGCCGAGACGCCGAAGCTCGCGGCGTCGACGAGCAGCGCGTTCTGGGCGCCGAGGGTCGCGACGAGCACGCCCGCCAGGCCCGCGCCCAGCATGCCGGCGGTGCGCTCGACCGTGCTGGCCAGACCGGTCGCCCGCTCCATGGGGACGCCGGCCGACTCGACCAGGGCCGGCACCATCGCGTGCTTGGCGCCGTCGCCGGGTCCGCGCAGCGCGCCGGCAGCCGCGACGAGGACCAGGAACGCGGGGAACGACAGCAGCCCGGCGTCGTACAGCAGCGGGATGGCGGCGACCACGAACAGCGAGGCGGTGTCGCAGGTGATCGCGACCCGCCGGGCGCCGACCCGGTCGATCACCGGGCCGCCGAGCACCTTCAGGACGACCAGCGGCAGCATCTCGGCCAACGCGACCAGGCCGGTCTGGGTGGCGCTGCCGGTCTGCTCGAGCACGAAGAGCGGGATCGCGATCATCGAAACCCGGGTGCCGGTGATCGAGACCGCCTCGGCCGTGAGCCAGCCGTAGAGCGGGCGCCTCACTGCTCGTCACCGCCGACCTGGCCGGGCCGCACGAACGCGTTGAGGTTGACCATGTAGGCGAGCGCCTCGGGGTCGTCGTCGTCGTCGAGGTCGGTGAGCAGTGCGTCGATGCGCTCGAGCAGCCGCTCGGCCGAGGCCGGGGTGAGCCGCTTGTGCCAGTCGCTGAACGTGCCGGCGTCGCGCCACGCCTGGGGGAGCAGCGGCCGCTCCTCGACCGCGCGCTGCAGCCACTCGGTGTAGACGGTCACGACCGACTGCAGGTAGGCGTCGACGGTCTCGCCGGCGGCCGGGTCGTCGGGGGTCGACGTGATGCCGGTGTCGGTGCGTGTCGAGGTGTGCGCCGCCTTCCACCACCGCTCGCGCCCGTTGCCGCGCTCGGTGTCGTCGACCACGAACCCGTGCTGCGCCAGCTGGCGCAGGTGGTAGGACGTCGCGCCGGAGTTGAGCCCGAGCCGCGCCGCCAGGGACGTCGCGGTCGCGGGCCCGTCCATCCGCAGCATGCCGAGCATCCGCAACCGGACCGGGTGGGCGAGCGCGCGCAGCTGGTGGGGGGTCGGGGTGACGGTGTCGCGGTCCACGGGACGACCGTACAACCGCAAAGAGATGTTTGCAAAGGGTTGTTGGTGGTCGCCGGGAGGGGATGTTACTGACCGTCGGGACCTCTGGGCTGCGGTCCAGACCGCATGCCAGAGGTCCGAATGGTCAGTAACATCCCGGCCGAGCCGGCGCCCCGCGTTACCGCCCCGACACGCGCAACGGGCAGGGTGTGCCCATGTCCATCAAGGTCGCGCTGGAGCACCGCACCACCTACGACTTCGCGCACCCGGTCGACGTCGGGCCGCACGTGGTGCGGCTGCGGCCGGCGCCCCACACGCGCACGCCGATCGAGGCCTACTCGCTCACGGTCGAGCCCGAGACGCACTTCCTCAACTGGCAGCAGGACCCGTTCGGCAACTGGATGGCGCGCCTGGTCTTCCCCGAGAAGGTCAAGACCCTCGACATCACCGTGGGTCTGGTCGCCGACCTGATGGTCATCAACCCGTTCGACTTCTTCGTCGAGGAGTACGCCGAGCACTACCCGTTCGTCTACGAGAGCAGCCTGCACGCCGACCTCTTCCCCTACCTGCGCGCGGTCGACGACGCCGCGGCCGCCGACGCGTTCCGGCGCGACCTGCCGCAGGCGGCGCCGGGGGACAGGACGCCGATCATCACGTTCCTGGCGGGTCTCAATGCCGCGGTCCACCGCGAGGTCGCCTACTCGGTGCGGATGGAGGCGGGGGTCCAGAGCCCCGACGAGACCCTGGCGCGCGGCATCGGCAGCTGCCGCGACAGCGCCTGGCTGCTGGTCGCGCTGCTGCGCCAGCACGGCCTCGCCGCGCGGTTCGTGTCCGGCTACCTCGTCCAGCTGGCCACCGACCCCGACGCGATGATCGGTCTCGACGGTCCGTCCGGGCCGGCACAGGACTTCACCGACCTGCACGCCTGGGCCGAGGTCTACCTGCCCGGCGCCGGCTGGGTCGGCATGGACCCCACCTCCAGCCTCTTCGCCGGCGAGGGTCACATCCCGCTCAGCGCGACGCCCCACCCCAGCAGCGCCGCGCCGATCCAGGGCGCGACCGACCCCGTCGAGGTGACCTTCTCCTTCCACAACGAGGTACGCCGGGTGCACGAGGACCCACGCGTCACCCGGCCCTACACCGACGAGCAGTGGGCCCGGATCGACGCGCTCGGTGCGGCGGTCGACGAGCGCCTCGAGGCCGGTGACGTCCGGCTCACAATGGGCGGCGAGCCGACCTTCGTGTCCCGCGACGACGCCACCACGCCGCAGTGGAACACCGACGCCGACGGCCCCGAGAAGCGCGCGCTGGCCACCGTGGTCGCGCAGCGGCTGCAGGCGACCTACGCGCAGGGTGGGGTCGTGCACCGCGGGCAGGGCAAGTGGTACCCCGGCGAGCCGCTCCCGCGCTGGAACATCGCCCTGCAGTGGCGCACCGACGGCGAGCCGCTCTGGCGCGACCCGGCGCTGCTCGCCGACCCGTGGGCGCCACCGGTCGACGCGACCCGGGACGCCACCGCCGACGCCGAGGCGCTCGCCCGGCGCGTCACGAAGGTCCTCGGCCTGCCGGCCGACCAGCTGCACCCGGCGTTCGAGGACCCCCTGGCCGTGCTGGCCTCCGAGGTCCGCCAGCCCGCCGGCGACAGGCCCGACGGCGCGGCCGACAAGCTCGACGCGCACGGCCTCGGGGTGCTCGACGCCGAGGTCGACACCCCCACCGGCTGGGTGCTGCCGGTCGTCGCCGGCGAGGAGTGGGTCAGCCCGGCCTGGACCTTCCGCCGCGGCCGGCTCGTGCTGCTGCCCGGCACGTCGTCGGTCGGCCTGCGCCTGCCCCTCGACTCCGTCGCCTGGCGCGACCCGGCGTTCGCCGGCGAGCCGTCGTACGTCGAGGCCGGGCCGACCCTCGAGCCGCAGGTGCCGGTGGTCACCGTCGTCGACCCCGAGGGCGCCGGCACGACCGCGCTGGCCTTCGAGGCGCGCGACGGCCACGTGCACGTGTTCCTGCCGCCCACCGACCGCCTCGACGACTACTGCGACCTGCTGCGCCTGGTCGAGGTCGCGGCCCGCAAGGTCGGCTGCCCCGTCGTGCTCGAGGGCTACGGCCCACCGCCCGACTCGCGCCTGACCCAGCTGGTCGTCACGCCCGACCCGGGAGTCATCGAGGTCAACGTGCAGCCCACGTCGAGCTGGGCCGAGCAGCGCGACCTGACGACCACGCTCTACGACGAGGCCCGCCGGGCCGGCCTGACCACCGAGAAGTTCGACCTCGACGGCCTGCACACCGGCACCGGAGGCGGCAACCACCTGACCTTGGGCGGCCGCACCCCGGCCGAGAGCCCGCTGCTGCGCCGACCCGACCTGCTGGTCAGCCTGATCACCTACTGGCAGCGGCACCCCTCGCTGTCCTACCTCTTCAGCGGCCGCTTCATCGGCCCCACCAGCCAGGCCCCGCGGTTCGACGAGGGCCGGCCGGAGGCGACCTACGAGATGGAGATCGCCTTCGCCGAGATCGAGCGCCTGGTCGCCGAGCAGGACGAGCACGACCTCGAGCCCCGGCCCTGGCTCGTCGACCGGGCCCTGCGCCACCTGCTCACCGACCTCACCGGCAACACCCACCGCGCCGAGTTCTGCATCGACAAGCTCTACAGCCCCGACTCCTCGCGCGGTCGGCTCGGGCTGCTCGAGCTGCGCGGCTTCGAGATGCCGCCGCACCCGCAGATGGGCCTGGTGCAGGCGCTGCTCGTGCGCAGCCTGGTCGCGATGTTCTGGGAGCGCCCGTTGCGCGCGCCGCTCGTGCGGTGGGGCACCCGCCTGCACGAGGACGCCCTGCTGCCGCACGGCGCGGCCGCGGATGTCGCCGAGGTCGTCGCCGACCTGCGGGCCTTCGGGATCGCGTTCGAGGAGGCCTGGCTCGCGCCGTTCACCGAGTTCCGCTTCCCGCGGATCGGCGTCGCCCAGGCGGGACCCGTCGAGCTCGAGCTGCGCCAGGCCATCGAGCCCTGGCACGTCCTGGGCGAGGAGGCCACCGGCACCGGCACCGCGCGCTACGTCGACAGCTCGGTCGAGCGGGTGCAGGTCGCCGTCCGCGGCCTCGACCCGTCGCGCCACCTGGTCACGTGTCACGGCGTCCCGCTGCCGCTCACGCCCACGGCCGACGGGGCAGGTCACTACGCCGGGGTCCGCTACCGCGCGTGGCAGCCGTGGTCGGCCTTGCACCCGAGCATCGAGGTCCAGGCCCCGCTGCGCCTCGACGTCGTCGACACCGCCGCCGGCGTGAGCCTCGGCGGGGCGACGTACCACGTCGTGCACCCGGGCGGACGCTCGTACGACGCCCCGCCGGTCAACGCCCACGAGGCCGAGGCCCGCCGTGCCGCGCGCTTCGAGCCGCACGGCCACACGGCGGGCCGGCTCGACGGCGGAGCGATCCGCGAGGCCGGGCGCCGGGCGGCCACCGACGAGTACCCCCACACCCTCGACCTGCGCCGGGCGCGGCCACGTGTGACCTGAGCGACCACCGTGGGGCAGTCGGTCACCGGCACGGTCGCGGGCGTGTCACGCTTGCGGGCGTGACGGTGCTGCGCGACTACGCCGCCGGGGTCACGCAGCCCACGTTGGACAGCGCGGGAGGCGGTCCCGTGCGCTACGACGAGGTCGTGGGTCCCGACGGTGCCCTGCGGGCCCCGTGGAAGCGGCTGGCCGAGCTCGCGGTCGCGCTGACCCCGGCCGACCTGCACCGCATCGACGACGACATCACCCGGGCGCTCGCCGACGACGGCGTCACCTACTCCCGACCCGGCGAACGGGTGGGTGCCTGGCGGCTCGACCCGCTCCCGGTCGTCATCGACGCCGCGCAGTGGGCGCCGCTCGAGGTCGGCCTGGCCCAGCGCGCCGAGCTGCTCAACGCCGTCCTGGTCGACCTCTACGGCCCGCAGCGGCTGTTGTCGGAGGGCGTGCTGCCCTCGGCGGTCGTGCACGGCCACCCCGGGTTCCTGCGGGTGGTGGCCCGCCGCTCGGCCGCCGACCCCCGGCCGCTGGTGCTGGCCGCCACCGACCTCGGCCGTGACGAGCGCGGCGAGTGGCGGGTGCTCGCCGACCGCGCGCAGGCGCCGTCCGGGCTCGGCTACGCGATGGAGAACCGACGCGTCCTGTCGCGGGTCGTGCCCGAGCTCTACCGCGAGGCCGGGCTGCACCGCATGGAGCCCTTCTTCAGTGCGCTTCGCTCGGCCCTGCTGCAGAGCGCCCCCGGCGACCTGCCCGACCCGCGCGTGGTCGTGCTCAGCCCCGGCAGCCAGTCCGAGACGGCCTACGACCAAGCGTTCATCGCCTCCGCGCTCGGCTTCCCGCTCGTGCAGGGCAACGACCTCGTGGTGCGCGAGGGCTGGGTGCAGATGCGTGTCTTCGGTCGCCTCGAGCGGGTCGACGTCGTCCTGCGGCGCGTCGACGCGACCTGGAGCGACTCCCTCGAGCTGCGCGGCGACTCCCAGCTCGGGGTGGCCGGGCTCGTCGAGGCGGCACGCCGCGGTCGGGTCCGGGTCGTCAACGGCCTGGGTGCCGGGATCCTCGAGAACCCCGCACTGCTGCCCTACCTGCCCGCCATCTGCACCACGCTGCTCGGCGAGGAGCTCCGGCTCCCGTCGGTCCCGACCTGGTGGTGCGGCGAGCCCGACGGGCTCGAGCACGTCCTCGACCACCTCGACACCCTGCAGGTACGCCGCGTCGACGGTCCCGCGGTCGACCTCAGCGGGCTGCGCCGCGACACCCTGGTGGCGATGCTGCTGGCCGAGCCGCACCGCTTCGTGGGCCAGCAGCGGCTGCCGCTGTCGCAGGCCCCGGCGTGGGAGCGCGGCCGGTCGGTCTCGCGCCCGCTGACGCTGCGGGCCTTCACGCTGCGCTACGGGTCGGCGTACCGGCCCCTGGTCGGTGGGCTCGCCACCCTGGTCGACGAGGGCGTCAGCGTCGGCAGCAAGGACGTCTGGGTGCTCAAGGGTGACCCGGTGACGCCCGACCAGGGCCTCGCCGAGGTGCTGCCGATGACCACCGCGCGCTCCTCGACCGGCACGGTGCCACGCATCCTGGAGGACATGTTCTGGTTCGGCCGCTACGCCGAGCGCGCCGAGGACCTGCTCCGGCTCGTGCTCGCCGTGCACGCCCAGGCCGACGACCACCGCACCCGCCCGCGCTCGACCGGCGCCGCCGGTCTCGACGTGCTCCTGGGTGCGATCACCCGGCTCGCCGGACCCGGCAAGCTCGCCGCGGGCGACCTCGACGCCGAGTTCCGCTCGGTGCTGCTCGACGCCCGGCGGGTCGGCTCGGTCAGCCACGCCCTCGTGGGGCTGCGCGACGCCCTGGCCGGGGTGCGCGACCAGCTCTCGCTCGACGTGTGGCGCGCCCTGGGCGCCGTCGACCGCGCGGCGTACGGGCTCGAGAGCGACACGGGCCGCCACAGCCACCAGGTCGCCGAGTCGGCGGGCCGCATGCTCACCGGCATCCTCAGCCTGCAGGGCGTCACGGCCAGCATGATCCGCGACCCCGGCTGGCACATCAACGCCGTCGGTCGCTACCTCGAGCGGTCGCTGCAGGTCGCCCACCTCCTGGCCGCGACCACCACCGTGCGCCGCGGGCTCGACGTCGACCGCGAGGTGCTCAACACCGTGCTGGCCGCCGCCGAGAGCGCGGTCACCCACCGACGGCGCTACCGCGGGTCGGTGCGGCCGGGTGGGGTGCTCGAGCTGCTCCTCACCGACCGCGACAACCCGCGCTCGCTGGCCTTCGCGGTCGCCCAGGTCGCCGAGCACCTCGCCGTCCTGCCGGCCTCGACCGGGTCGACGCGGCCCGAGCGGCTCGTCGCCGACCTCCTCGCCGAGCTCGCCGAGACCGACATCGCCACCCTGGTCGCCATCGGGGGCGAGTCACGCCCCAACCTCGAGGCGTTCCTGGCGCGCTGCCTCACCCAGCTCACCCGCATCGCCGACGGCGTCGAGGAGGTCCACCTCACCACCGGACCCGCCCCCCGCCCGCTCGCCGCGCTCCTCGCGCCGCTGGAGCCGCTCGAGGCGGTCCCGTCGTGAGGTACGCCGTGCGGCACGTGACGACCTACACCTACGACGGCCCCGTCACCGACAGCCTCGGGGTCGCCCACCTCGTGCCGCGAACCCTGCCGTGGCAGCGGGTGTCGTCGTACGCCGTGACGGTGACGCCGACCCCGGGCGACCAGTCGGCCGACGTCGACTACTACGGCAACCACGTCGCCTACTTCCAGGTCACCGAGCCCCACGAGACCCTCGTCGTCGAGGGTGCCGGCGAGGTCGACGTCGTCGCCCCGGTGGTACCGCCCGCGGCGCTGGCCACCCCCTGGGAGTCGCTGCGCCCGCTGCTCGCCCCCCGCACCCCACGGGCCTGGAGCGCCACCGACCTGGCCCTGCCGTCGGCGCAGGTCGACCACCCCCCGGGCGCGGTCGAGTACGCCGCCCGCTCGCTGGTCGCCGGGCGCCCGGTCGGGGAGGCCGTCACCGACCTGATGCACCGCGTGCACGCCGACTTCGTCTACGACAAGACCGCCACGACGGTCACCTCGACCGTCGAGCACACCTTCGAGCGCCGCGCCGGCGTGTGCCAGGACTTCGCCCACCTGATGCTCGCCTGCCTGCGCTCCCACGGCCTCGCCGCGCGCTACGTCTCCGGCTACCTCGCCACCCAGCCCCCGCCCGGCAAGCCGCGGCTCGTGGGGGCCGACGCCAGCCACGCCTGGGTCGAGGTGTGGCTGGGCGAGCACGACGGCGCCGACACCTGGCTCGCCCTCGACCCCACCAACGATCAGGCGGTCGGCGACCGCCACGTGACCGTCGCCTGGGGTCGCGACTACGGCGACGTCCCCCCGCTCAAGGGCGTGATCTACACCGAGGCCAAGAAGTCCACGATGCAGGTCAGCGTCGACGTCGCCCCCCTGACGGCTCCTGACCTGACCGGCGACCCGTCATGATGTCTCGCGTGCGCCTGTCTGCCCTCGCTCTGCTCGCCGTCCTCGCCGTGGGGACGACCGGGTGCAGCAGCGAGGAGCCCCCGCCCCTCGACGACGGCAGCCAGACGGTGCCCCTGGCCGGGCTCGGACCGCAGGTCGAGGACGCCGGCGTCGAGGTGCTCTCGACCGACATGCCCGTCGCCGTGACCACCGACGAGGTGGTCGGCGCGCTCGAGGACGCCGGGGTGACCGGGCCGGCCGCCGCAGCCCCGGAGGGTGAGGACGACTCGGTGGTCGCCTTCGACCCCACCGCCACCGCGGGCCTGCTCGGGCTGGTGCTCGACGAGCCGGGCTCGACGCTGGTGCTGGTCTTCGCGACCCCCGAGGGTGCCGCGGTCTTCGCCGCGGGCGACCCCGAGGTCTTCGCCGACGCCGCGTCCGAGGACGGCCGCAAGGCCTTCCTCGCCGGCAACCTCGTCGGCTACGCCGCGACCGACGACGGTCGACCGGTCCGGTTGCGTCGGGCCCTCAACTCCCTGGGCGGCGCCGCCTCCTGAGCCCGGCCACCGCGGCCACGCAGGCTGCGGCGGAGGTCCCTACCACCGGTCACGGGCGCAGCGGAAGGTCCGGCTCGATGTTTCGCCGCACCCCGCTCCTGGTGAAGACTGACCCCGGCTGTCGTCCGGGCGACCCCGCCGACCTCTCGTGACCCCCCTCGTGACCCTCACCCACCGCAGGAGAACCCGATGAGCAACACGACGCCTCCGGGCTGGTACGACGACGGCCAGGGCGGACGCCGCTGGTGGGACGGGTCCCAGTGGGCCGCACCCGGCGAGGGCCCGTCCGGCGCCGCGCCGTCGGACCAGCCCGAGCCCACCCAGCAGCTGCCCCAGCAGGGGGGCGCCTTCGGCCAGCCCCAGGGCCCGCCGCCGAGCCAGCCGCCGGGCCAGCCGCCGTACGGCGCCCCGGGCCAGCCGGGCCAGCCCGGCCAGTACGCCCAGTCCTACGGCGAGGCCACGCCGCCCAAGAAGAAGACGGGGCTCATCCTCGGTCTCGTCGGGGGACTCGTGCTGATCGGCGTCCTCGTCGTCGCGGCGGTCCTGCTCCTCGGGGGCAGTGACGGGCCCTCCTCCGACGACCCGGCCGAGACGGTCCAGGCGTTCGTCGACGCCGGCAAGGACCAGGACTGCGACGCGGTCAAGGACCTGCTCACCGACAACGCCCAGACGCTCATCGGCGACAGCTGCGACCAGGACCTCGACGCGCAGGCAGAGGAGCTCGGCTTCGACCCCGACGACGTCGAGATCGAGGTGGGTGAGGCCGACGAGAACGGTGACGAGGCCACCGTGCCCGTGACCTACTCGATCCCCGAGCAGGAGCCGTTCGAGCTCACCTACAAGCTCAAGAAGCAGGACGGCAACTGGCTCATCGACGACTTCACCATCGCCGGCCTGCCCGACCTGCCGACCGACCTGCCCACGGAGCTGCCGACGGACTTCCCCACGGACCTGCCGACGGACCTGCCCACGGACCTGCCCACGGACCTGCCGACCGACCTGCCGACGGACCTGCCGACCGACTTCCCGACCGACTTCCCGACCGACTTCCCCACCGACTTCCCCACGGACTTCCCGACCGACCCGAGCGAGCTGCAGAGCTACCTCGACGACCTCGCCTCGGCGTTCCCCACCGACTTCCCGTCCTGATCCTGGCGGCCGGGCCCCGCCTCTCACCCCCAGCGGTGTGAGGCCGGGGTCCGGGCCCCAGGATCATGGCCCCCCGTGAAGTCCTTCCGCTGCCGCGTGTGCGACAACCCGCTCCACTTCGACAACTCCGTCTGCGTCTCCTGCGGCACCTCCCTGGGTTACTCCCGTGACGAACGCGCGATCGTGCCGGTCAACGACCGCGGCCAGTACGTCGACGCCACCGGTCTGGTCTGGCACGTGTGCGCCAACCTGGGCCTGTCGGGCTGCACCTGGCTGGCGCGCGTGGCCGGCGGGCAGTGCTCGGTCTGCGACCTCACCCGCACCCGTCCCGCCGACGACGACCCGATCGGCCTGGAGCAGTTCCCCCTGGCCGAGCAGGCCAAGCGGCACCTCGTGGCCGAGCTCGACGGCCTCGGCTACCGCGTGGTCAGCAAGGAGGACGACCCCGACGACGGGCTCGCGTTCGACCTGCTCTCCAGCGTCGACGAGAACGTCGTGATCGGCCACGCCGACGGCATCATCACCATCGACCTCGCCGAGAGCGACGACGCCCACCGCGAGAAGGTCCGCTCGCAGCTCGCCGAGCCCTACCGCACCATGCTGGGCCACTTCCGCCACGAGTTCGGGCACTACGCCGAGTGGCAGCTGGTCCGCGGCGAGGAGCGGATGACCCGGTGCCGTGAGCTGTTCGGTGACGAGTCCAAGGACTACCAGGCCGAGCTCGACCGCCACTACGACCAGGGTCCGCCGGCCGACTGGGCGCAGTCCTACATCTCCACGTACGCCACGATGCACCCCTTCGAGGACTTCGCCGAGACCTGGGCGCACTACCTCCACATCGCCGACACCATCGAGACCGCCGGCGAGTACGGCCTGGTCACCGTCGGCACCGTCCAGGCCTTCTCGACGTTCCGCGACGTCGTCACCGGCGTGTGGATCCCGCTGTCGATCGCCCTCAACCAGATCAACCGCAGCATGGGCAAGGACGACGTCTACCCCTTCGTCATCCCGCCGCCGGTCCTCGACAAGCTCGACTTCGTCGCCTCGCTGCTGCCGGTCGACGCCTGACCGGCCCGGGCGCGACCGCGCCGCGGACCGGTGCGGTCGCGCGAGGTCGTGACATGATGCGCCGACCCGCGGCGCGACCCGAGGAGCACGGATGACCCAGGGCACGACACCGCCCGGCTGGTACGACGACGGCAGCGGCGCCCGCCGCTGGTGGGACGGCTCGGGGTGGACCGAGCACACGCAGCCCGCGCCTGCCCCGCAGCCGCCGCAGCCGCAGCCGCCGTCCGGTCCTCCGCCGGCCGGCCCCCCGCCGGGGTGGC
>CALRVO020000028.1:0-15206 GCA_943371595.1 Sphingomonas paucimobilis | reverse complement strand
CGACGCCCGCCGCGACGTGGTGACCTGCACCGGCAACATCAACCTCAAGGGGTTCAAGCGTGATCGCCTCGACGTGATCCGCGGATGCCGCTACCGGGCGTAGCCCTCGATCTCACCCTTCAGCGCCGCGCCCCGGGGAACACCGGTCGGCCCAGCATCGGTTGGGTCCGACATGACCAACACTCCCGACAAGATCGTCTACACCGCGCGCGCCTCGGTCACCGGCGGCCGCGCCGGCCGAGCCACGTCCGAGGACGGCGTGCTCGACCTCGACCTGACCGCGCCCAAGGAGACCGGTGGCCCGGGCACCGGCACCAACCCCGAGCAGCTCTTCGCCGTAGGCTACGGCGCCTGCTTCCAGGGCGCGCTGACCATGGTCGCCAAGAAGGCCGGTGTCGACGCGTCGCAGTCGGTCGTCGACGTCGCGATCGGGTTCGGCCCCGAGGGCGACTCGTTCGCCATCACCGCCGACATCACCGCCACCATCCCCGGCGTCGACGACGCGAAGGCGCAGGAGCTCGTCGAGGCCGCCCACCAGGTGTGCCCCTACTCCAAGGCCACCCGCGGCAACGTCCCGGTGACCGTGACCGGCAAGGGCGCCTGACTCCTCGTCGTCGCCCCTCGTCGGCGGGGAGCCTGCACGTGTCGCGGCCATGGCGACGCTTACGCTGTGGCCGCGACGTCGCACCCACCCCTCGGAAGGACGGGCCCATGTCCGCTGCTCGGCGCCTCTGCGCGCTCGTGATCCTCGCGGCGCTGGCCCTCACCGGTTGCTCCGACGACGACCCCCCGAGCAGCGAACAGGCGCCCACGAGCGACGTACGAGCGGCGATGGCTGCTGCCGGCCGGGCGGTGACCTGTCCCGGCGGGCCGTCGGTCGTGTCCGCTCCCCTGTCCGGGCTGGGTGACCGCGCCGTGCTCGAGGCCTTCCTCCTCGACCAGGAGGCGGACGTCGACCTCTATGCGGGCTCCTACTGCCTGCAGGTCACGGTCCTCGATCGGCTCGACGCGCAGCCGACGACGCTGACCCTCGACGCCGCGGCAGGTCCGGCCAGCGACGACTACGCCGAGAGCTACACGACCCGGGCGGGCGCCGAGGGTTCCGACGAGATCACCAACTTCCCGTTCGTCGTCGGCGTCCAGGGCAGCTGTCGGGCGGTCACGGCGACCTTGACCCTGACCGACGGCAGTCGGCACGACGCGAGCGTCCGGGTCGGCACCGGGTGCCCCGACGGCGCCTAGGAGCGCAGCGCCTCGCCGAAGCCGATCCGGCGCCCGGTCTGCAGCAGCGTCCGCTCGTAGACGCGGGTCGCCAGGCGGATCAGCAGCACGGCCGCCAGGGCGGTGCCGGCGATCGCGACCCCGAGCTGCCACAGCGGCACGTCACCCTGCGCCAGCCGCGACGGCATCATCATCGTGGAGACGATCGGCAGCATGGAGACGACCGTCTGCACCTGCTCGCCGGCGGTCACCGCGAGGACGTAGGGCGCGAAGAGGATCATCTGCAGCGGTGCGGTGGTCGCGCTGAGGTCCTGCTGGCGCGAGGCGAGCGAGCCGGCGACGCACCACAGGCAGGCCAGGGCGACGAAGCCCAGGACGAAGAACACGACGTACCAGGCGATCGCCGGGCCGAGCACGGTCAGACCGTCGCCCCCACCGGTCAGGGCGAGCGCGATCGCGCCGGCGGCCGCGAGCACGATCGTCTGGCCGATGGCCAGCACGCTGGCGCCCGCGACCTTGCCCCACAGCAGCGCCCTGATCGGGACGGCGGCCGCGAGGATCTCGACCACGCGGCTCTCCTTCTCCTGGGTCACCGAGGCGGCGATCTGCATCCCGAAGCCCAGGGCCAGCAGGTAGAAGAGCAGCACGAAGACGAACGACGCGACCTGGCGCAGCCCGGCGGTGTCGGCGTCGGGGTCCAAGGAGCGCTCGGTCACCGTCGAGCCTGCGGACAGGGCGCCGAGGTCGACCCCCTGGTCCTGGGCGTTGGCCTGCGTCACCTGGCTGGTGATCGACGCCCGCAGCACCTCGGCGACCGTGGCGTCGACCTCGTCGTCACCGACGACCTCGTAGCCGGAGCCGTCGGGGAGCGGCAGCAGCGCCGCGTCGACGTCGCCGTCGCGCAGGGCGTCCTCGGCCGCGTCGACGTCGGCGTACTCCTTGCCCTCCAGGGTGGTGGTGTCGTCGATGGTGCCGGCGATCTCGTTGCCACGCTCGATCGCGCTGGCCGCCGCCGGGTCGACGTAGGCGACGTCCCGGGTCTGCTCGCGCCCGGAGAGGGCCTGCGAGATGACGATCGTGGCGACCAGGCCGACGACCAGCAGCACCCCGGAGACGATGAAGGACTTGCTGCGCAGCTGGGTGTTGATCTCGCGCTGGGCGACGACCCGCCACAGGCGGGTGGGTGGGGTGCTCATCGGCTGACCTCCCGGAAGATCTCGGACAGGGGTTGACGGACCCGGGCCACCTCGGTGACCGGGCCGCGGGCCGCGACCGTGGCCACCAGCTCGGTGGCCGGCATGGTGTCGAGGGTGACCAGGGCGGTGGTGCCGTCGACGTCGTCGACGGTGAGTCCGCGGACGTCGCGCAGCCAGGCGGCGTCCTGGCCGTCGAGCACCACGCGGAAGCGGTCGGCGCCGCGGCCACGCAGGTCCTCGACGCTGCCCGTGGCGACGACCCGGCCGCCGGCGAGCACGACCAGGTCGTCGCAGAGCCGCTCGACGAGGTCGAGCTGGTGGCTGGAGAAGAGCAGCGGTAGGTGCCCGGCCTCGGCGCGCAGCAGGTCGGTCATCGAGTCGACGGCGTGGGGGTCGAGGCCGCTGAACGGCTCGTCGAGGACCAGGGCGGCCGGACGGTGCACCAGCGCCGCCGCGATCTGCACGCGCTGCTGGTTGCCCAACGACAGCTCGTCGAGGAGGTCGTCGGCCCGCTCGGTGAGCCCGAAGTGGCCGAGCAGCCCGTCGGCCCGGTCGACCGCGTCGGCGGCGCTCGACCCGTGCAGGCGGGCGAAGAAGACGAGCTGTTCGCGCAGCCTCATCCGCGGGTAGAGCCCGCGCTCCTCCGGCATGTAGCCGAACGTGCGGCGGACGTCGGCGGTGATCGGGGCGCCGTCCCAGCGCACCTCGCCGGACGAGGCGCCGAGCACGCCCATCAGGATCCGCATCGTGGTGGTCTTGCCGGCCCCGTTGGCGCCGACGAAGCCGGTGATCCGACCCGGGGTGACCGAGAAGGACACGTCGTCGAGCACGGTGGTGGAGCCGAAGACCCTGGTCAGGGAGTGTGCTTCCAGCATGGCGTCGACGTTACGGACGCCGAACGGTCCGGCGCACCGGCCGCGATGATGAACCTCGCCTCCGCCTCGTGGGGGAGGGCCCGGGTCAGCCCATCAACCCCGACTCGTAGGCCGCGATCACGGCCTGCACGCGATCGCGGACGTCGAGCTTGGTGAGCACGTGCGAGACGTGCGACTTGACCGTGGCCGCACCGACGACGAGCTCGTCGGCGATCTCGGCGTTGCTGAGACCGCGGGCCATCGCGACGAGCACGTCGCGCTCGCGGTCGGTGAGGGTGTCGATCCGCGGGTCGTACGCCGTCGCGGTGGGTCCGGCGGTCGAGCGTGCGATCACGCGTCGGGTCACCTCGGGGGCGAGCAGCGCGTGGCCCTGGGCGGCCTGCCGGATGGCCGCGACGAGGTCGTCGGGCGGGCAGTTCTTGAGCAGGAAGCCGGCGGCACCGGCCTGCAGCGCGGCGAAGAGGTAGTCGTCGTCGTCGAACGTCGTCAGGATCAGCACGGCCACGTCGTCGTGGGCCGCCGCGATCGCCTCGGTCGCGGCGATCCCGTCGGTACCGGGCATCTGCACGTCCATCAGGACGACGTCGGGGCGCAGCTCGGCGACCGCCCGCACCGCCGCGGCGCCGTCGCCGGCCTCGCCCACGACCTCCAGGTCGGGCTCGACCGACAGGATCATCCGGAAGCCGGCGCGGATCAGCGCCTGGTCGTCGACCAGCAGCACCCGGACCACGTCGGTGCTCACGACTCGGCGCTCACGACTCGGCGCTCACGACTCGGGCACCGGGACCCGGACGCGGACCCGCCAGCCGCCCTGGGGTCGGGGTCCCACCTCGGCGACGCCGTCGTGCAGCGCGGCGCGCTCGGCGATGCCGCGCAGGCCGTAGCCGTCGCTCGCCACGGTGCCGTCCGGGGACGCGTGGCCGTCGTCGAGCACCTCGACCTCGACGGCGCGAGGCTCGCCGACGAAGCGCACGACCACCGAGGCGTGCCGGGCCCGAGCGTGCCGGCGTGCGTTGGTCACGGCCTCCTGGGCGACGCGGAACAACGACAGCGCCACGGTCTCGGGCACCGCGAACGGCTCGCCGACCACCCGGTGCTCGACCGCGGGTGCCACGCCGCCGGCCAGGGTGGCGACGTCGGCCAGGCCGGGCTGCGGCGTACGGGCGTGGTCGTCGCCGGAGTCGCGCAGCAGGCCCACCAGCTGGTGCATCTGGGCGACCGCGCGGCGCGACGACGACTCGATCGTGGTCAGGGCGGTGCGCGCCGAGGCCGGGTCGCGCTCGAGGACCCGTCCGGCGCCGGCAGCCTGGACGCCGATGCCGCTGATGTGGTGGGCGACCACGTCGTGGAGGTCGCGGGCGATGCGGACCCGCTCGTCGTGGACGGCGCGCTCCTGGTCGAGACGACGCAGGGCCCGCTCCCGCTCCTGCTGCTCCTCGAGCTGGGCGCGGCGGCGGGCGCTGCCCCAGGCCGCCTGCCCCCAGGCGATGGCGCCGCCGAAGTAGACGACGTTGATGGCGACGGAGTAGGCGAAGGTCGCCACGTCGGCGTCGACCAGCCCGACGCGTCCCGGGGGCAGGACGCCGTCGTCGAGAAGCGCGATCACGAGCCACCCGAACATCGCCACGAGCACGACGCCGGTGCTGGCGGCCAGGGCGCGCGGTCGGTCCGACCACGCCCAGGCGGCGTAGACGACGGCGAACATGGCCATCTGGACCGTGAAGGTGGCCCCGAGCTCGGTCAGGCGCTCGCCGATCACGATGAACAGGCCCGACTGCACCAGCATCGTCGTCAGCGGCAGCCGCCGGCGTCCGGCGAGCACCAGGCCGGAGACCGCGAACAGCACGTAGGCCTCGACGCCGCCCGCACCGCGGTCGAAGCCGTAGGCGCTGTGGACGAGCTCGGCCGAGACCACGAAGACGACCGCCGCCGCCACCCCGAGGGCGACGTCGTGGCGCAGCTGGTCGGGGCTCGGCGGGGGCCGGCTCCACGACCGGTCGGGCAGCAGGCGCACGTCTCAGCCGGCGACGCCGTACAGCCGGTCGCCGGCGTCGCCGAGCCCGGGCACGATGTAGCCCTTCTCGTTGAGCCGCTCGTCCATGGCCGCGGTGACGACGGTGACCGGGACCTCGAGACCCTGGAGCTCACGCTCGAGGTTGGCGCAGCCCTCGGGAGCGGCGAGCAGGCAGACACAGGTGATGTGGTCGGCGCCGCGGTCGGTGAGGAACCGGATGGCCGCGGCGAGGGTGCCGCCGGTCGCGAGCATCGGGTCCAGGACGTAGCACTGGCGTCCCGAGAGGTCGTCGGGCAGCCGCTCGGCGTACGTCGCCGCCTCGAGCGTCTCCTCGTTGCGGACCATGCCCAGGAAGCCCACCTCGGCCGTCGGCAGCAGCCGCATCATCCCGTCGAGCATGCCCAGCCCGGCGCGCAGGATCGGGACCACGAGCGGCTTGGGGGTGGCCAGCTTGGTGCCGGTCATCGGGGCGACGGGGGTGACGATCTCGTCGGGCTCGACGCGCACCTCGCGCGTGGCCTCGTAGGCCAGCAGGGTCACCAGCTCGTCGGTCAGCAGGCGGAAGGTGGGGGAGTCGGTCTGCCGGTCGCGCAGCACGGTGAGCTTGTGAGCCACGAGCGGGTGGTCGACGACGTGGGTGCGCATGGCGAGAACCCTAGAGCCAAAGGGTTGACCGTGCGCGGGGGGAACGTGCCACTCTGGCTCCATGGCCGAGCACCTCGACGCCGTCGACTTCGCAGTGGCCGCCTTCCGCCTCGACGGCGACTGGGTGGTCCAGGAGCTCGCGCACGACCTCGAGGCCGACGTCGACACCCTGGCCCACGCGCTGCGTCGGTTCTCCGGCGACGCCGGGGCCCTCGCGTTCGTGGGGCTCGACGACGACTTCTTCGTGATCCTGCGGGTGTCCGGCGCCTACACCCGCGTGCTGCTCTCCGACATCAGCGCCGCCGACGAGTGGGAGCTCGCGGCGTCCTCGCTGGAGTTCCTCGGCCTGCCGTTCCCCGAGGACGACGACGACCAGGTCCCGGCCGGCGACCTCGACCTGCTCGGTGACCTCGGGCTCCCGGCCATCGACCTGGGGTCGATGCTCGACGACGCCGACCTCTACCCCGAGGAGGTCCTCTCCGACGTCGCGCGTCGCGTGGGCTTCGGTGAGCTGTTCGACGACGCCGTGGGTCTGACCACTGCCTGAGCGCCGGATGCCTCCCGACCAGCGGTGGCACGAGCCGATGCGGGCCGCCCTCGCCGAGGCGCGCGCCGCGCTCGCGACCGACGACGTGCCGATCGGGGCCGTGGTCGTCGACGGGTCGGGTGCGGTCGTCGGCCGGGGGCGCAACGTGCGCGAGGCCGACCACGACCCCACCGGCCACGCCGAGGTCGTCGCGCTGCGCGAGGCGGCCCGCGCCCGCGGCGAGTGGCGCCTCGACGGCTGCACCCTGGTGGTGACGCTCGAGCCGTGCACGATGTGCGCCGGGGCCGCGGTGCTGTCCCGGGTCGACCGGGTCGTCTTCGGCGCCCACGACGACAAGGCCGGCGCCGTGGGGTCGCTGTGGGACGTCGTGCGCGACCGCCGGCTCAACCACCGGCCCGAGGTGGTGACCGGCGTGCTCGGCGACGAGTCGCGGCTGCTGCTCGAGGAGTTCTTCGCCGGTCACCGGTGAGGTGCCTGACCCGATTCGGCGCGCCCGTGACGCTGGCGGTAATCTCTCCCGCGGTGGCGTGTCCGAGCGGCCGAAGGTGCAACACTCGAAATGTTGTGTGGGGTCAAACCCACCGTGGGTTCAAATCCCACCGCCACCGCCAGCACACAGAGAAGAACCCCCGACACGGGCGACCGTGTCGGGGGTTCTTCCGTGTGGGGTGGGGTCAGCCGGTCCAGCCGGGAGCAGCGACGATCGCGCGGACCTGGTCGGTGGTGAGTGCGGAGGAATCGCCGACCACGAGCTCCACGTGGCCACCCCCAGGACCGGCGGCCACCGCGACGAGGCCGGTCTCGTCGGACGGCTGTTCCTGCCCCTCCACGACCGCGAGCTGGGCCTGCTCGACGACGACGCCGACGACCCCGCCGTCGTCGGACCGGATCTCGTCGCAGGCCACCACGTCGGCCCGCTGCTCCGAGCTGCCGCCCGCGTCCCCGGTGATCTCGTCGCAGGGGCCCACCGGGTACCAGGGCGTGTTGGCCCCACCGCCGCAGGGCCCCAGACGGCTCACCTCCGCGAGGGTCCGTCGCGGCCCGAGGACGCCTGGCGGTGGCAGCAGCGTGAGGTTGGCGTAGCTCGCTCCGTCGCCGGTGACGATCCGGCCGCGCCACTCGCCGGTCACGCTGCCGTTCGTCGAGCCGACCCGGACGCCTGCCGGCAGCAGTGCGGACAGGTCGGACCTGATCCGGGCCGTCGAGGCGCTCCACCACCCGGTCTCCGAGGCGCCGCACGGCTCGTCGTCGGAGCCGCCGGTGGCCGGCGGCGTCGTGGTGGTGGCCCGAGACGGCGGGGCGGCACCGGAGGGGTCGGTGGCCACCCCGGGTGTGGCGGGGTCGCGCGTCGCGCCCGGCCAGTCCCCGGCGAACGCCGGTACGGCGAGCGCCAGGGCGGTCACCGCGGCGACGCCGCCGGCACCCTGGGCGAGGCGGCGGTGGGTGCGCCGGCGACGCCCGCGGGCGATCGCGCGGTCGGCGACGTCGGGGGCACGCAGCCCTCCGACGGCGCGCTCCATGCGCTCGCCGAGGTGGGGGTCGTGTCCGTCGAGGGGGTCGGTCATGAGGTGCTCCTGGGAAGGTCGAGGTCGTCGGCGAGCAGGTCTCGCAGGGTGCGCAGGGCGCGGCTGCTGCGGTTCTTGACCGCCGCCTCGGTGAGGTCGAGGTCGGCGGCCGTGCTGGCCACGCTGAGGTCGTGCCAGTGCCGCAGCACGACGACGGCCCGGTCCAGCGGGGCGAGCTGGGCGAGGGCGGTCAGCAGCGTGACCCGCTCGGCGAGGTCCGCCGGTGACGTGGCGTCGTCGCGCTGGGGCAGCTCCCCGATCACGAGCTCGCTGTTGCGGCGCAGCCGCCGCTGGGAGAGGAACGTGTTGATCAGGATGCGGTGGGTGTAGGCCACCGGGTCGTCGGCAGAGCGGAGCCGCCGCCAGCCGGCGAAGGCCTTGGCGAGCGTGTCCTGCAGCAGGTCCTCAGCGGCGTGGGGTGAGGTGGTCAGCAGGTAGGCGCTGCGGTAGAGCCGGTCGGACTGCTGGGACACGAACGCGGTGAACTCGGCGTCGTCCCGTCTGCTGCCGCGCACGGTGCCTCCTCTCGATCGGGGTCGGGCTGTCCCTGAGAAGACGCGCCGGTGACCCGATCAGGTCTCACCCTGGTCGGGACTCACCCATCCGCAGGCGCTTCGAGGCACAGGGCGACCACCGCGATGTCGTCACGCCGGTCGCCGTCGAGCACGGTCAGCAGGTGCTCGCACAACGCCTCGACGTCGTCGGGGCCGGTGCGGACGGCCTCGAGCAGACGATCGAGACCGACGTCGAAGGTCTCGCTGCGACGCTCGACGAGACCGTCGGTGTAGCCGATGAGGGTGGTGCCGGCCGGGAGGTCGCGCACGGTGTCGAGCCGTGGCCCGCTGTCGAGGCCGAGCAGGACCTCGGTGCGCGCGGCCTGCAGCAGCTCGACCGTGCCGTCGGGCAGGCGCGCCACCAGCGGCGGGTGGCCGGCGTTGGACCACACCAGCCGCCAGCCCTCGCCGCGCCGGCTCAGGTGGGCGTAGACGGCGGTGGCGAGGGTCGGCATGCCGAGGCCGGTGATCATCGAGTCGACGCGCTCGAGCACCAGGGCCGGGGTGGTCGCGGCCTCGTGGGCGCAGGCCCTCAGCATCCCCTTGAGGTGGCCCATCGCCGCGGCCGCGAGCACGTCGTGGCCGTTGACGTCGCCGACCGCGAACCCGACGTCGGCGCCCGGCAGGTCGAGGACCTCGTAGAAGTCGCCGCCGACCTCGGCCCCGATCGCGCCGGCCTCGTAGCGGGCCGCGACGGTGAGTCCCTCGACGGCGGGCACGTCGGGCAGCAGACTGCGCTGGAGGGTCTCTGCGATGCGTCGCTGCACCTCGAAGAGTCGGGCGTTGTCGAGGATGAGGCCGACGCGTCGACCCAGGTCGCGCCCGACCTCGACGTCGTCGTCGGTGAACTGCTCGCGACCGTCGTCGCGGACCAGGACCAGCAGCTCGTCGACCCCGTGACGCCCGGGCAGGGCGACGTACATCGCGGAGCGCCCGCCGAGCCGGGCCACGTGCGTGGCCAGCGCGTCGTGCGACGCCGACGCCCGGTCGAGGTCGCACAGGCGGCGTACGTCGGTGCCGGCCAGGAACAGGCCGTGCAGGTCGCTCCCGCCGACGTCGACCGGCAGCCGACGGCAGAGCTCGTCGACCAGGGGCTGACGGTCGGGGTCGCGGTGGGTGCCCTCGACGCCTGCGACGGGGCCGTGGTCGTCGCGGTGCACGACGAGGACCCAGTCGGCGAGGCCGGGCAGCACCACGTCGACCAGGCGCCGGCGGACCTCGGAGGGGTCGAGCGACGTGCCGAGCGAGCTGACCGCGTCGATGAGGAAGCGCAGCCGGGCCTGGGCGGCCTCCGCCGTGGCCCGGGCGACCCGCTCGGCCTCGTGCGCCCGGTCGCGGGCGAGGTCGGCGTCGACCCGGTCGCTGACGTCGGTCTGGATGCCCACGAAGTGGGTGACCTCACCGCCCGGGCCGAGCACGGGGCTGATGTCGACCTGGTTCCAGAACGGCCGCCCGTCCTTGCGGTAGTTGAGCAGGGTCTCGGTGACCGCCTCGCCCGTGTCGAGGGCCGTCCGGATGCGGGCGACCGCCTCGCGGTCGGTGGCCGGTCCCTGCAGGAAGCGGCAGTTGCGCCCCAGGGCGTCGTCGAGCTCGTAGCCCGTCGCGGACGAGAACGCCGGGTTGACCCAGACCAGCGGCTGGTCCGGCGCACGCGCGTCGGCGACGGTGAAGGAGAGGCTGGTGGCACGGACCGCGCGGTTGCTCAGGCCGGCGCCGTCCGGGTCATCGGGGTCGTCGGGGTCGACGCCGGGGTGTCCGGTGACGAAGCCGGCGGCCTGCGCCTCACGCAGCGGGAACAGCACGACGAGCGCGTGCTCGTCGAGCATCGGCGCGCCGGCCATCGGGACGGCGACGACCCAGAGCGGTTCGCGGCGTGAGCCCAGCTCGCTGCGGCGGGCGGCGGACACGGCCTGGCCCAGCACGGGCTCAGCGCGGGTGACCCGGGACAGCGGGTGCCCGGTCTCGGAGAGCTCGGCGCCGTCGAGGTCGCGCAGCGCCGCGGCGTCGGACCACTGGTCGAGCCCCAGGGGCAGCGCGAGTCCCGGGGCGAGCTGGTCGGCGACGGGGTTGGTGTGCACGACCTGGCGGGCGGCCAGGTCGACCACCAGCACCGCGGCGGGGCCGGTGCTGATCACGGCACCCAGCTCGGCGGCGCTGGTGGCGGGTGCGTCGGAGGCGCACTCGGTGTTCTTCGTCATCGGCCTCGAGACTAGAAGGAGGAGCGAAGCGGGGGACCCTCGTCCGGAGCAGGCCGCCTGGGGCCGGCCCCGGCCGAGGGAGCGGGGCGCGTCAGCGGCGCTGGCGGCCCTTGTCGTGGCTGAGCTTGTCCTTGGCGAACTTGACGCCGAAGAGGGCCAGGAGCTTCCAGACGACCCAGCCGATCATGGCGAAGACGTTGCGCTTGGGGTGCGCCACGACTCAGCCCTTGAAGGCGTCCTTGACGCCCTCGCCGGTCTTCTTGGCGCTCGCCGCGGCCTGGTCCTTCTTGCCCTCGGCCTCGAGCTTCTCGTTGCCGGTGACGTCGCCGACGGTCTCCTTGACCTTGCCGGCGGCGTCCTGTGCGGCGTTCTTGGCCTTGTCTGCCAGACCCATCTGCTTCTCCTCTGAGCGGCTCGGCCGGGCGGCCGAGCAGACGAGTGGGTGAACGGGTGTCCACTCACGGGTGGTTTCGGCTTCAACTATCAGGGTGAACCATTACGTCGTAAGCCTGCGGCAACCTTACGCTGTAAGCCAGTCCGCGCTTTCACCCGATAGAAGGAGATCCCATGACCGCCCACGACACCCCGGCCACGAGCCGGTCCGACGTCGTCGACCGTGAGAACGAGGCCTACGGCGGCGTCAAGATCGTCTGCGCCTTCTTCGGCTGGATCACCGCCACCGGGATGGCGGTCCTGCTGACGGCCCTGGTCGCCGCCGCGGGCGCCGGCGTCGGTCTGGTCAGCAGCGCCGACGAGGTCGCCGACGCGACCGGGGCCAGCCCGGAGGAGATCGGCTGGGCCGGCGTCATCCTGGTCCTCGTCGTGGTCTTCGTCTCCTACTACAGCGGCGGCTACGTCGCGGGCCGCATGGCCCGCTTCGACGGGATCCGCCAGGGCGTGGCCGTGTTCGGCTGGGCCGTCGTGGCCGCGGTCGTCGTCGCCGTCCTCGGCGCCGTTGCCGGTGCCAAGTACGACGTCCTCGACGAGCTCAACGCCTTCCCCCGGATCCCCGGTGACCTCTCCGACCTCAGCCTGGCCGCGGTCGTCCTGCTGCTCGGCGTCGTCGTCGCCGCCCTCGTCGGCTCCGCGCTCGGCGGCCTGGCGGGCATGCACTTCCACCGCAAGGTCGACCGCGCCGGTCTCGGCCGCTGACCGAGCGGGCCCGCGTCACCTCGACCCGGTCGGGTGGGCGCGGGCCTCGCTACCGTGGGGGGCCACGAGAGGAGAACGACATCTCATCGAACAACGACGGCAGTGCTGACCAGACCTCGGGTGGGCCCGACGCCGACCTCGCCGCAGTCCGGGGCCAGGAACCGCCGTCCGCCCGGGTCCCGCTCGACCGTCGCCGCATCGTCGACGCCGCCCTCGCCCACATCGAGGAGTCCGGCCTGCCCACCCTGACCATGAGAAGGCTCGGCACCCGGCTCGGGGTGGAGGCGATGTCGCTCTACCGCTACGTCCCCGGCAAGGAAGAACTGTTGGACGCCATCGTCGAGATCCTGATCGGCGACATGCACGCCGATCCCGACGTGCTCGCCGAACCCCGCTGCGGGTGGCAGGACTTCCTGCAGCGCCTCGCGCACGGCGTACGCCGCGTCGCGCTGGCGCACCCCAAGTCGTTCCCGCTGGTCGCCTCGCGCCCGCCCGAGGCGCCCTGGCTGCGGCCCCCGCTGCGCAGCCTCGACTGGGTCGAGACCTTCCTGTCCGGTCTGTGCGCCGAGGGCTTCAGCGACGAGGCCGCGGTCGCGAGCTATCGCGCGTTCACCGGCTTCCTGCTCGGCCACCTCCTGCTCGAGGTCTCCACCCTGGGCGCCGACATCGGGCCCCTCGACGTCCTCGACGACGGCGAGCAGGACGACGAGCGGCTGCGTGACTTCCCGACGGTCGCCCGGCTGCGCGCCGGGCTGGGCGAGGACCACGCCGCAGCCGAGTTCGAGGAGGCGCTCGAGGAGCTGCTCAACCGCATCGCCGCCATCCGTGTCGAGTCCTGACGACGCGGCGGCACCCGGGCTCGTCGCCCGCCTCGACCGCTTCCAGCAACGGCACCGGGTCGTCGGGATGCCGATCTCGATCGTCTACAAGTACGTCGACGACGGCGGCCCCAACCTCGCCGCCCAGATGACCTACTTCTCGTTCGTCTCGCTGTTCCCCCTGCTCCTGCTGGCCTCGACGATCCTCGGGTTCGTGCTCAACGGCGACCCCGAGCTCCAGCAGCGGGTCCTCGACTCCGCGCTCGCGCAGCTGCCGGTCGTCGGCGACGACCTGCAACGACCCGACGGCCTCGGTGGCGGCGTCACCGGACTGGTCATCGGGCTCGCGGGCGCCCTCTACGGCGCGATGGGCGTGGGGCAGGCGGTGCAGAACGCGTCCAACACCGCCTGGACCGTCCCGCGCAACAAGCGCGGCAACCCGTTCGTCTCCCGGGGCCGCAGCGTCGTGCTGCTGCTCGTGATCGGGGCAGACGTCCTCGGCACCACGGTGCTGGCCGGCGTCGTCGGTGCCGCCGGCTTCGTCGGGCCGCTGGCCGGCCCGGCGCTGCTGCTCGGGACCCTCGCCATCCACGCCGCGGCCTTCGCCTTCGTCTTCCGGTTCGCCACCACGCGTGACCTGCACTGGCGCCAGGTGCTGCCGGGGGCCACGGTCGCCGCCTTCGCCTGGCTCGCCCTGCAGTACGTCGGCGTCGCCTACGTCGGACGGATCGCCACGTCCAACGCCACCAACGGCGTCTTCGCGGTCGTGCTCGGCCTGCTGGCCTTCCTCTACCTGACCTGCGTGACGCTGGTGCTCTGCCTCGAGCTCAACGTCGTGCTCGTCGACCGGCTGCACCCCCGCACGCTGCTCACGCCCTTCACCGACAACGTCGTGCTGACCGAGGCCGACAAGCGGTCCTACTCCGACCTGGCCAAGGCCCAGCAGCTCAAGGGGTTCCAGCGCGTCGAGGTCGACTTCGAACCCAGCCCCGTGGAGGAGCGCGACGGAGCGGGGTGAGTGCGAGGATGACGGCATGGCCGCGACGTCGATGAGCTCTGGCACCTCCGACCCTGCGCAGCGCACCGGCCCCGCGGTGCCCGCGCCGAGGTCGCTGCACCTCGACGGACGGCTCCTGCCGAGCGTCGGGACCGCACGCGTCTACGTCTGCGGCATCACGCCGTACGACGTCACGCACCTCGGTCACGCCGCCACGTTCGTCTGGGCCGACGTGCTGGCCTCGGTGCTCGAGTCGACGGGCGTGAGCGCCCGGGTGTGCCGCAACATCACCGACGTCGACGACGTGCTCACCACGGCGGCCCGCGAGCGCGGCCGCTACTACGACGAGTTCGCCCTGACCCAGGAGGCGACGTTCGACCAGAGCATGCGCGCCCTGCGGGTGGCGACGCCGGCCGCCCAGCCACGCGCCCGCCACCACGTCACCGCGGTGCAGCAGCTCGCGCAGGGGCTGCTCGACGTGGGCGCCGCCTACGAGCGCGACGGCACCGTGTGGTTCCGCGGGGCCGGGGTGCCCGACGGTGCGGGCGTGCCGCGGGACCGGGCGCTCGCCCTCGCGGCGTCGTACGGCGACGAGCCCGACGACCCGGCCAAGGATGACCCGTTCGACGTCGCCGTGTGGCGCCCGTCGTCGGCCGAGCACCCGGCGTGGCCGAGCCCGTGGGGCTGGGGCCGTCCGGGCTGGCACGCCGAGTGCGCCGCGATGGCGCTCGCGGTGCACGGGTCGTCGGTCGACGTGCTCGTCGGCGGCGACGACCTGGTGTTCCCCCACCACGCCTACCAGGGCGCGATGGTCGAGGCCGTCACCGGCGTCGCGCCCTTCAGCCGGGCCGTCCTCCACGTCGGCGAGGTGCGTCTCGACGGCGTCAAGATGGCCAAGTCAACCGGCAACCTGGTGCTCGTCGACGACGTGCTCACCTCGTGCGAGCCCGCGGCGCTGCGCACGCTGCTGGTCGACCGCGCCCACGGCGAGCCCTGGAGCTACGACCCCGCCGACGTCGCCCTGGCCGAGGGACGCCTCGAGCGCCTCTACGCCGCGGCCGGCAAGAGCGGCGCCTCCGCCGCCGCGGTCGAGGCGGCGGTGGCCCGGCTGCGCGACGGCCTCGACGTGCGCGGTGCGCTCGACGTCGCCGAGTCCGAGGGCGGCGAGGCGGCCCGACGCGTGGTCACCCTGCTGCGCCTGGGCTGAGCGCTACACGACCCGGGGGTCGCCCTCCACCACGTCGACGACGTCGACGCCGACGTCGGCCGGCGACAGCGGCGGTTGACCCGTCAGCGCCGCGACCTCGGCGATCGCGTCGGCCCGGACCCGGTCGGCCAGCGCCACCAGGTCGACGCCGTACGCCGCCACGACCGCCAGGTCGAGCCCGGTCAGCCGGTCGTCGGTGAGCTGCAGCCGGATGCCG
>CALRVO020000027.1:0-15360 GCA_943371595.1 Sphingomonas paucimobilis | reverse complement strand
TGGGCGCCCAGCGCCTCGACCCGGCCAGCACCGACCTGGAGCGCTTCGAGCTGCTCGAACGGCTGGCGAGCGCCTGCCGGCACTCCTCGGACTGGAACGGCGCCGCGGAGGCGGTCATCCAGGCGATCGCGGTGGCCGAACGGATCGAGGCGCCGGCGCTGGCGGCGCGCGCGGCGACCAGCCTGCCCGTCGGCTCGATCTGGCACGTGCAGCGCTACGGCGCCGTCTCGGGCGACCTGGTGCACGCCTTGCGGCGCTCCCTGGCGCTGGTCGACCCCGACGACGCCGAGCTGCGGTGCCGTGTCCTGCTGAGCATCGCGAGCGCGAGCTTCTACATCGCGACGCCCGAGGAGCTCGACGAGCTGGTCGAGGAGGCGCTCACCCTGGCGAGGTCGCAGGCCGACGCCGAGCTGCGTTGCCTGGTGCTGCAGCAGGCCTACTCCGCCCGGTGGCGTCCGACCACGGCCCAGTGGCGCCTGGAGGCGGCGTCCGAGGCGCTCGACCTGGCTCGCGTGGCGGGCAACCTGCGGTTCGAGGCGACCTGTGGGGCACTCCTGGCCATCTCCCTGGTGGAGACCGGTCGGGTCGAGAAGGCGCAGGGCGCGACGACCCGGGCGCTCGACCTCGCCGAGCAGCACGGGCTCGACACGGTCGTGATGACCCTCGAGCTCCTGCGCCACCCTCTGGGGGTGCTGGCCGGACGTGACGCGGAGGCGGAGCGGTCGCTGGAACGCGTGCGCGAGCTGCAGGACCGCGTCACCGACTCCAACCTGCCGGTCGCAATCACCGCGGCGCAGCTGTTCGCGCTCATGTGGCAGGGACGGGTGGAGGAGTTCGCCGCCGAGGCGGCCCTGAGCGTCTCCGACCCGGGGTCGCCGCTCGAGCTGTTCGCGGTGATGGCGCTGCTCCGCCTGGGGGCGCAGGACGCCGCAGAGACGCTGTTCTCCTCCATGCCTCTGCCGGAGCCGGACGAGACCTACATGGGCATGATCGTGGCCGCGGCCAGTGCCGAGGTCGCACTGCGTCTGCAGGTGCCTGCGCTGTCGCAGCGGATGTACGAGTGGTTGCGTCCGTTCTCCGGCGCGGTCGCGTCGGCGGGCTCGACCATGGTGGTCGGCCCGGTCGACGCCTTCGTGGCGCTGGCGGCGGCCGGATCGGGTCGCGCCGACGATGCCGCGCGCCACGCCGACCAGGCCCTGGAGCAGTGCCGGCGATGGGGGATGCCTCGGGTGGCGACGTGGCTGACGAGTCTGCGCGAGAGCCACGGGTTCTAGGAGCAGCCCCCCGGGGTGGTGGATCGGCGGCAGCGCTGGGCGCAGCTCGCCGCCGCCCCCGCGCCCGCTCAGCCGCCGGTGGTGCCGAGCAGGGCCTCGCGCAGCCAGGTCTCCCGGTCGGCTGCCGCCACGTCGCCCAGCTGGTGGTCGTAGCAGTAGGTCGCGCGCCGTGCGGCCGGTGCTGCGGTGGCGTACGAGTCCGGTACCCCGGGCTCGACGTACTCGTCGTCCTGGCCCCACTGCAGGGCGAGGCGGTCGCCGTACCCCGCCGCCGCTGCGAGCAGGTCGAAGCGTCTGAGGGCTTCGTGGTAGTCCGGTCCGGGCGTCTCGACCGACGGCCACTGGGTCAGGAACCAGTTGCTCCACGACGCGTCGGGCGCGGCCGCGACGAGCAGCCGCAGATCGGGGTCCCGCAGCTCGAGCGCGTACATCGCGCCGTAGTCGTGGCCGACGACCGCCACGTGGGCGGGGTCGACGCCCTCGAACGAGCGCAGCGCGGCCAGGGCAGCACGGGTCTCCTGCAGCTGGTGGCGCACCTGTGCCGCGTCGTCGGCTGTCCCGGTCGGGCGCGCCATCCAGGGGAAGCGTCCTTGTGGGAGCAACGACACGACGCCTGCGCCGGCGAGCCGGACCGCCTCGCCGAGGAACTGCGAGGCGTCTCCGCGGTTGTGGCCGAGCCAGTGCAGCCACAGGACGGCCGGTGCCGGCGTCACAGCGGTGTTCGCTGCGGCGGGCCGCACCATCAGCGCCGACGTCCGCGACGTGAGCTGCACCGACGAGACGTGCGCAGAGGTGATGAGGGGGACGGTGGGCGACGACATCTCGGGCTCCTCGTGATCGTCCGGGACCGGGGACGCGGAGTCTGCTCCAGGTCACTGCGATTCGGCTGCACCACGCCCCGTCGGAGATCGGACGAGTGCACCAGGACCGGAGCGGGACCGCAGCGGCGAGGCCCACGGTGCATCGACCCGTCGCCCACCACTGGAGACCACTGTGCGCACCGCCCTCCGCCTTCTCGTCCTCGTCCTGATCGGATGCACCACGACCGCGCCGACCCCGTCTGTCGGCGCCTCCGCCGAGCCAGCCGTGTCCTCGTCCGCGCCGACGCCACGCGAGACCACCTACACGCGGTACGAGGGCACGTTCACCACCAAGCTGCTCTGGGACCGATGGGTCGAGTACGGCGAGTTCGACTACGCCGGGACCGCCGCCAACGTCGCGATCAGCGGCACCCTCCCGTCGGTCCGCTTCGCCGACACCACGCTGCTCGGAAGCGTCGGCCAGGGCCGGTTGGACGTCTCGGGCAAGGTGCAGACCGTCCAGACCAGCAACGACGCCGAGCAGACCACGACGTGCCGGGGTGCGAGCGTCACGCCCGCGACCTCGGTCCCCCCGAGCCTGGTGCCGGTGAACGGGCGCAACACCTTCTACGCCTTCTCATCGCTCAGCGCACCCATGACCTGCGAGGACACCGTGGTCCCGGGGACGTTCACCAGGGTCCTGGACCTCCAGGCGCTCCCCGTCCCGATCACGGTGCCCCCCGCCAGCGTCGGAGCCGCCACGATCACGATCCCGATCGACCGCACGCTGCCGACGACCTCGTGCCCCGGCTACGAGGGCGACATCACCACGGTCTGCACCTACCGACTCAGGGGGACCTTGACGCTGCGCCTGGTTCCCGACATCGACACCTTCCGGGCGCCGACGCGAGGCGGACTGACCAGGGCCGCCTCCCGGGCCCGCGTCACCGCGCAGTGCGGCTCCTCCTGCAGCGTCGCCGTCACCGTCCGGCCGCTGCGCGGTCGCGGCTCGGCGACGACGCGGACCACGCTGCGTCCCCGGACCCCCACGGTCGTCGGTGTCCCGTGCGGCACGAAGCTGCGCAGGGCGATCAGGGTCAGCGGTGGGGCACGCCTGACGGTCACCTACCGCGCGGGCGGGGCCACGAGGTCCTACGTGCTTCGGGTCCGGACCTGAGGGCTGCCACGCCCGCCCACGAGGTCGCAGTCGCGTCGCAGCAGGTCTGCCCCGAGCCCTGGGAACATCGCCGGTATGACTGATCCACGAGCAGCCGGGAGCCAGGTCTTTCGTACCTCCCGGCTCGCTGCGCGCGCCGCGAGCCCCGACGACATCGACGCGACCTGGGCCTACCGTCGGCTGCCGGAGGTCTCGGAGTGGTTGCCGCGGGCCGCAGCGTCGTACGACGAGTACGCCGCCGCCTTCGTCGATCCGGTGCGGCTCGAGCGCACGCTGGTCGTCGAGCACGACGGGGCCCTCGTCGCGGACCTCTACCTGCACCAGCAGGACGCGTGGGTGCAGGCCGAGGTCGCCGAGCTGGGCGCCGGCCAGGTCGCCGAGATCGGCTGGGTGATCGATCCGGCGTACGGCGGTCGGGGCCTGGCGACCGAGGCGGTGCAAGCCCTGGTCGACCTGTGCTTCGACCAGCTCGGGGTGCGCCGGGTCCAGGCGTCCTGCTTCGCCGACAACACCCCGTCGTGGCGACTCATGGAGCGCATCGGGATGCGCCGGGAGGGCCACAGCCGGGGCAACGCCCTGCACCGCTCGAAGGGCTGGCTCGACGGCTACCACTACGCGATGCTCGAGCACGACCGGCGCTGACCCGGCGCTGACCCGGCGCCGACCCGGCGACGTCGGGTCGACCTCCCGATCAGGTGCCGCGGCGAAACGTCGCACGGTAGGCGGAGGGGGAGACCCCGGTCGCGGCACGCAGGTGGGCGCGCAGCGATGCCGCGGTGCCGAAGCCGGAACGCGACGCGACCTCGTCCACGCCGAAGTCGCTCGTCTCGAGAAGCTGCTGTGCGTGCTGCAGCCGCTGCTGCACCAGCCAGGTGCCGGGTGTCTGTCCGGTCTCGGCGCGGAACCGGCGGTTGAAGGTCCGTACGCTCATCGACGCCTGTCCGGCCAACTGGGGCAGCGTCACCCGGTCGGCGAGATGAGCCAGGGCCCAGGCCCGGGCTCCGGCGGTCGACTGACCACGTGCGTCCGTTGCCGGCATCTCGATGTACTGCGCCTGTCCGCCGTCTCGCCAGGGCGGCGCCACCATGTGCCGCGCGACCCCGTTGGCGACCCCGGCGCCGCCCGCCGTCCGGACGAGGTGAAGGCACAGGTCGACGCCGGCGCTGAGCCCGGCCGAGGTGAGGACGTCACCGTCGTCGACGTAGAGAACCCGTGGGTCGAGGTCGACGCTCGGGTAGAGGCGCCCGAACTCCTCGGCGGCGTCCCAGTGGGTGGTCGCGCGCCGACCGTCGAGCAGGCCGGCGGCACCGAGGACGAAGGCGCCGGTGCAGATCGACGCCACCCGTGCCTCGGGCGGTCGGCGGTCCAACGCCCGCGCGACCTCGGCCGGCAGCCAGCCCTCGTGCCGCGGGCCGCGGCTGTGCGTGCCAGGCACGATCACGAGGTCGGCGTCGTCCAACAGCCGGGCGTCCCCGTGCGGGGTGAGGCCGTAGCCGTGGGTCGTCGCCACCGCCGCGCCGTCGGGGCTGGCCAGGACGACGTCGTAGAGCCGACCTGCCGTGGGCGATGTCGCTTGCGCGAGGACCTGAGGCGGGATCGAGGCGTCGTAGGCGACGACGGGCTCGACCAGGAGGACGACCACACGGACCGGGGGCGCCGCACGCATGGCCAGATCCTTGCACGACACGGCATGCGTGCCACTCGTCGGCGATCGCTGCCCGCGCGAGGCTGCTGACGTGACCACGCAGATGCGCATCCGCACCATCGGGATCCTGGCCTTCGACGACATGGAGGTCCTTGACTACGCAGGGCCCTACGAGGTCTTCAACGTCGCCAGCGAGCGATGGTCGGGCCCTCGTCCGAGGGTCGAGTCGATCGGGGTCGGCAGCGGCTCGGTCACCGGTCGCGGCGGCTTCGCCGTGCTTCCCCACTCGTGGATCGAGGACGCGGCCGCTCCCGACGTGCTGGTCGTCCCTGGCGGCGCGGGCACCCGTCGCCTGCTGGGCCAGGACGACACCCTCGGCTGGGTCCGCTCCGCCGCCAGCGAGGCGCAGCTGGTGCTCTCGGTGTGCACCGGCGCCCTGGTCCTGGCGGCGGCCGGGCTGCTCGACCACCGCCAGGCTGCGACCCACCACGCAGCGCGGGGCGAGCTCGCCGCGCTCTCGCCGTCCACCACGGTGGTCCAGGGCCAGCGCTTCGTGCAGAGCGCCGAGCGGATCTGGACCTCGGCCGGCGTGTCAGCGGGCGTCGACCTCGCCCTGCACGCGGTCGACCTGCTCGCCGGAACCGCCGTCCGCGACCGGGTGATCGAGGAGATGGAGTGGGGCTGGTGAGGTGAACCGGCTGCGGTACGACGAGGGAGTGGTGGCGTAGGCGGCGACGAAGCGCTGCCGGAACGTCACCGCGCTGCCGAACCCGCAGGCTCGAGCCACCTCGGCGACCGGCTGCTCGGTGGTCTCCAGGAGCCGGCGCGACTCGTCGAGCCGGCGGGCCAGCACCCACCGGGCCGGACTGGTGCCGGTGACCTCCTCGAAGCGGCGGGTGAAGTTGCGCCGGCTCATGCGCGCGTGGCGGGCCAGGTCGTCGACGGCGAGCCGCTCGTGGAGGTGGCGCTGGGCCCACTCCAGGGTCGGCGCCAGGTGCCCGACGCCGCCGGACTCGGTGAGCGGGCGCTCGACGTACTGCGCCTGGTCGCCGTCGCGGTGCGGCGCGACCACGAGGTGGCGCGAGACGGTGGTGGCCACGGCCGAGCCGAGGCGGGTGCGGACGACGGCGACGCAGGCGTCGAGGGCCGAGGCCGTGCCGGCCGAGGTCAGCACGTCGCCGTAGTCGCGGTAGAGCGCGGCGCCGTCGACCCCGACGCCCGGACGGCGGGAGGCGAGCCGGTCGACGGCCGCCCAGTGGGTGACCGCGACCCGCCCGTCGAGGAGTCCGGTGTCGACCACCGGGAACGCCCCCAGGCACAGCCCCGCGACGCTGGCGCCCCGAGCGTGGGCCGCGCGCACGTCGCGCAGGAGCGTCTCGTCGGCCAGGGGCAGGTCGGTCGGCCAGGACGGCAGCACCACCAGGTCGGCGTCGGCGAGCACCTCGGGGCCGCTGACGTCGCCGACGCTCAGCCCCTCGGCCGTGCGGATCGACTCGCCGTCGCTCGTCCACACCGTCGTCGTCCAGTCGGGGGCGAGGCCCAGGCGGCTGACCTCGCCGAAGACGAGCAGCGGCGCGGACAGGTGGAACATCGTGATGCCGTCGAAGGCGTGCACGGCGATGCGCATCGTGGCCCGATCCCATCGGTAGGTGGCGTACGGGCCACTCACGCTACCCGCTCGAGGCGGAGCAGGCTGGAGCCATGACCACTCCCCGCCGCGCGCTCATCGTCGTCGACGTCCAGAACGAGTACTTCGACGGCGTCCTCGCCATCCAGCACCCGCCCCGCGAGCAGTCCCTCGCCAACGTCGTACGCGCCATCGAAGCCGCCCACGAGCACGACCTGCCGGTCGTGGTGCTCCAGCACCAGCTGTCCGAAGGGGCTCCGGTCTTCGCCGTCGGCTCGCACAGCTGGCAGGTGCACCCCGAGGTCGAGGCGCTGCGCCGTCCGACGTGGAAGACGGCCACCAAGGACAAGTCCAGCGTCTTCGCCGGCACCGACGTCGCCGGGTGGCTCGCCGAGCAGGGCGTCGACACGGTCACGATCGTCGGCTTCATGACCAACAACTGCGACATCGCCACCGCCGTCGGCGCCGAGGAGCTGGGCCTGGCCGCCGAGATCCTCTCCGACGCGACCGGCGCCATCCACCTGGCCAACGAGGTCGGCTCGGTGCCGGCCCAGCAGGTCCACGAGGTCCTGATGGTGCTGCTGCAGTCCAACCTCGCGGCCGTCGCGACCACCGAGGCCTGGGTCGCCGCCGTGCAGGCCGGCGAGCCGCTGGTCGGCAGCGACCTCGGTACGTCGGCCACCCAGGGTCGCGCGGAGCACGCCGGCTGACCGCCGGGTCGACCGCTGTCGGGTCGTCGTACGGCGGCCCGTGGCGGCCTGACCTCAGACGTGCTGCGGGAGCGGGCCGTCGAGGACGCCCCGGACGGCTCGCTCGAGCGCCGTACGGGCGAGCGGGTCGGTGATCCGGTCGCCCGTGAGAAGCAGCGCCGAGGGGAGGTCGACCAGGCAGTAGGCGACCAGGGTCGTGGCCGGGGGCTCCCCGGACCCCCAGACCGCACGGGCGAGCTCGACGACCAGCTCATGGAGCCCCCGCCGCAGCAGGCGCACCCGGCGGCGCTCGGCGTCGCCGATCTCGGCCTCGGCGAGCTCGTCGGCCGACACGGCGAGCAGCAGCTTGGACCCCGCGCGCTCGCGGTGTGCGTGGTCGGACGGGGCGAGGGCCGCGGCGACGACCGCGGAGTGGGGGTCTCCGGCCTCCAGCGCCGCCTCGGTCGCCTCACGCTGGAAGGCCAGGAACGCCTCGGCCTCGCGAGCCCAGACCCGCACCAGGAGGTCGTCGCGCGACCCGAAGGCGTGGTAGATCGCGCCGTTCGAGGCGCCCGTGGCGGCGCTCAGGGCGCGGATGGTGAGCCCGGCCGTGCCGTGCTCGACCCACAGGGTCCGGGCGTGGTCGAGGAGCGTGTCGAGGTCGTGCTGTCGAGGGCGGCCCATGGCGCGGTGGGTCGTGGTCGCTCAGGCGTCGTCGTGGCGGCGCAGCGCGGTGACGACGTCGGCGAACATCGTGGCCTTGATCGTGCCCAGGGTGCGGCGGTCCTTGCCGGCCAGGTCGCGGACGAGGTCGGCGGCCACGCTCGGCAGGTCCTCCAGCGTGCTGGTGGCGTCGACCAACCCGGCGGCGACCGCGTCGTCGCCGCCGTAGCGGCGCCCGGTCGTCATCGCGTCGACCGCCGTGCGCGGGGTCAGCTTGGACATGACCAGGGCATTCATGCCGGGGGTGAACGGGATCTGGATGTCGACCTCGGGGAAGCAGAAGTAGCCCCGGTCGGCGCGCATCACCCGGTAGTCGTGGGCCATGGCCAGCATGGCGCCGGCGCCGAAGGCGTGCCCGTTGACCGCCGCGACCGTCGGCACGGGCAGGGTGAGCACCTTCTCGAAGAGCTCCTGCACGCGGCGTACGTAGGCGCCCATCTCGGTGGGGTTGGCTCCCAGCCAGTCGAGGTCGAGGCCGTTGGAGTAGAACTTCCCGCCGCCGATCGTCACCAGCGCCGCGGGTGCGCTCGAGGCGGCGAGGTCGTCGAGGAACTCGGTCACCGAGGTCAGGAGCTGCGGCGAGAAGCGGTTCTCGTCGTCCCCCAGGTCGATGGTCCAGAGGGGGCCGTCGTGGGTCAGCGCGGGCATGGCGGGTCCTTTCGTCAGCCGTATTAGAGCACCTGCTCCAGATCTCGCGCCAGTCCCTTCGCGCCAGTCGTCAGCGCCGGGTGAGTCCGCGCACCACCAGGTCGAGCGCCTCGAGCGCCCGGCGCCAGGACTCCTCGGCCGGCGGGTCGCTGTGCGCGAACGCGCCCCCGGCCTCGAGCTGGACGAACCCGCGCACCACGCTGGCGAGGAGTCGGACGGCGTGCACCTGCTCGGGCTCGGGCACGTCGTACCCCCGCAGGACGGCGAGGGACTGGGCGCTCACCCTCGCCCCCGGCTCGGCGAGCGCCGGGGTGGTCGCCTGGCCGAGCTGGCCGGCGGCCTCGAAGCGCCCGGGGTGCTCGCGCGCGTAGTCGCGCTGCACGTCGGCGAAGGCCACCAGGGCCTCGTACCCGGAGCGGCCGGCCAGGGCGCGGTCGCCGCGGTCGGCGAGCTCGCTGAGGGCCAGTGCCGTGACCTCCGCGTGCAGGTCGGCGGTGCCGGCGACGTGCGAGTAGAGGCTGGGCGCCTTGACGCCGTGGTGGCGCGCGACGCTGCTGATGGTCACCGCGCCGAGTCCGTGCTCGTCGGCGAGCTCGGCCGCCGTGCGGACGACGACGTCGCGGGTCAGGCCGACGCGGCTCACCGCTGCACCCGCCGCAGGAAGGTGTCGAGGTTGGTGTGGAGCCGGGCGACCTTGTCGTCGACCGACATGGTCTCGGCGACCAGGCTGACGGTCGGCGGCGACAACCAGCCGCGCACGTAGCCCGAGCACCGCAGGTCGGCACAGACGTCGAGGCCCACCGTGTTGCCGTCGCGGCCTGCCTTCCCGGCGCGCGCGGCGACCATCAGCGCGACCCCGGACGACGGGTGCACGGTGCAGCACAACGAGCACATCCGGGTACGGCCGCCGCCGCTGCTGTTGCGACGCAGCCTGACCCCGACCGGGCCCTCCTGTCGGCGTACGACGAGGGCCGCCTGCTGGGGAGCCTTCGGGTCGACCCAGCCGAGGTAGTCGAGCTGCGACCAGGGCTGCTCGTCCAGGTCGTCGGGCAGGTTGAGGCGCTGCGCCTCGCCCTTGCTCGCGTTGACGAAGGAGGTGCGGATCGCACGTCCGGTGACTGGCTCCATGCTGAGACGGTAGGTCGCCTATGGCGTGTAGGCAAATCCCTTCTGGGGTTCGCCGTCCGTCCTCGGTCGACCCTCTCCGGGCTCAGCGCCTCAGCTGGTCCAGGCGTTCGGCGAGCTCACGGGCCTGGGGGTGGCTGAGGAGGACCCGGTCGACCCGTGCGTCGTCGAGCTCGAGCGCCAGGGTCGGCTCGCCGCGACGTACGGCGACCGGCGCCTTCGTGCCGCGACCGCGCCACGTGCCGAGCTTGCGGAAGCCGGGGATACCGAGCCCCGGGGCGCGCAGGCCCTCGGTCGCGGCGAGGCCGTCGTCGACGACGGTGGCCGACCGGACCTGTCGAGGGGCGAGGTCGAGGTCGCGCACGAGCCCGAGGACCTTCTCCAGCCAGGTGAAGCGGATCGAGACACGGTCGGGGTTCACGACGATTGTGCTCATGACCCGTATTATTCTCAGGTATGAGAAGAGTGTCAAAGCACGACGCCGTCGCCCGGGGGGACCTCCTGCTCCACCCGGTCCGGATGCGGATCGTCCAGTGCTTCCTGGGCGGACGCGACCTCACCACGGCGCAGCTGCGCGACGAGCTGCCCGACGTCGCGCCGGCCACGCTCTACCGCCACGTCACCGTCCTGACCGACGCCGGGGTGATCGAGGCGGTCGCGGAACGCAAGGTGCGCGGCACCTTCGAGCGGACCTACCGGCTGGCCGAGGTCGGGCTGGTCGTCGATGCCGAGCAGGCCGCCGAGATGACCGACGACGAGCACGCAGCGGCTTTCGTCGCCTTCGTCGGAAGTCTGCTCGGTGACTTCGGTCGCTACGTGACCCGCGGGGACGTCGACCTCCAACGGGACCGGGTCGGCTACCGGCACGTCGCCCTCCACCTCACCGACGACGAGCTCGACGAGCTGGTGGGTGACCTGCAGGCAGCCGTCCTGGCCCGCCTCGACCTGGCCCCCGCTCCCGGCAGGAGACGACGGATGCTGACGACCGTGCTCCTGCCGGCCGACGCCTAGCGGCCCATGCCCTAGACGAACCAGATGACGAACGCCCGGTCGGTGAGCACCCCGGCGCTGTTGGTGGTCCGCACGCGCACCTGGCAGTTGGGCGGCGCGTTGGTGTTGAAGGTCAGGACGCTGACGATGGTGTCGTTGACCGAGAACGAGTTGTCGCCCGCGACCATCGCCGAGCCGGGCTCGAAGTCGAGCTGGCTCTGGTCGAAGCAGTACTGGCCCGAACCCGGCACGTGGGTGATCATGCCGGCGGTGATGTTCTTGGGGATCGTGCTGGTCTGGATGACTCCGTTCTCGTTGACGTCGGCGTAGGCCACCACGGTCCCGGCGGTGATCTCTCCGGGGGCGAAGTCGCTGCTCCGCAGCGACCCGTTCTTGACCTTGCGGCCGGTGACGGCGTTGTCGGCGAGGTCCCGGGTCGCGACCCCCCGGTCCTTGAGGTCGACCGACTTCACCGAGTTGTTCTTGATGCCGGCGCTGCCGATGGCGCCGGCCGCGTAGGCGCCGGTGCCGCCGAGGGCGACGACGAGGGCGAGCGTCGACGTGATGGTGGCGTACTTGCTGCTGTGCCTGGTGTCGTTCATCGTGCGTGTCCTTGCTGGTAGAGGACGAGCGGACTCTCGACACTGGCCCGGTCCGCCACGCCGGCGGAAGGCCCATCGGGCCCTTGACAGCGGCCACGTGTGCGCGGCCGTGCGTCCGAGGTCTCCACCCGCGAGCCCGCGCCGCCGATGATCCGACCGTGACCCTGTACGCCGCGCGCCCCCTCCTCCTGGTGGCCTGCGTCGGGTGCCTGCTCTGGCTCGCGTGGCGGCACGTCACGGGCCGTCGTGCGCCGGTCCTGCTCGGGCTCGTGGCGCTCGTCCTGCTCGTGGGCGGCGTGCTCGAGTGGCGCTGGCTGGCCGACCAGGCCCGCCTGAGCGAGGCGACCCGCGCGGTGACCGGCCGCGACGACGTCCACGTGCGCTGCCAACGGATGAGCGCGGCGATGTTCTACGCCCGGCGCTACGACGGCTTCGTCGAGTACGCCGCTGACGGGTCCCTGCCACGCGAGGCGTTCCTGACGTGGGAGACGTGCCGCGACCTGCACGGCTGGGTGGGGTCCGACCGGGAGCCGACCCCTGACGAGGTCGTCGCCGTCCACGTCCTGACCCACGAGGCGATGCACCTGACCGGCGAGACCGACGAGGCCCGCACGGAGTGCCGGGCGATGCAGCGCGACGCCGCGATGGCCCGCCTGCTCGGGGCGACGCAGGCGCAGGCCGAGGCGCTCGCGGCGCGCTACTGGACCGAGGTCTACCCGCAGGTCGCTGCCGAGTACCGCTCGGGTGACTGTGCGCCGGGTCAGGCGTGGGACGAGGCTCCCGACACGGACGACTGGCCGACCGGCTGACGGTGGGCGGGGGTCGCGCGGCAGGTGGTGCAGACCCCGAAGGACCGGTGGACCGCACGGTCCGTCTCGTCGCACGAGGTGGTCAGGGCGTGCACCAGCAGGTCGGGGTCGTGGTGGACGAGGGTCGGGTCGGCGCACCAGGCGAGCAGGAGGTCCAGGTCGTCGTCGCTGCCACCCTCGACGAGGGTGAGCGACGGGACGACCGTCGTGGGTCGAGTGGTCATGACGACTCCTGGGTGGGTGTCGGCTCCGAGCACCGGTTGCTGCGTCACGTGGTCAACGAGCGGACACCGGTGGGGGTACGGGTCGTCCGCCACCGGTCTGGACAGCACCACCACTGCGGGTGCGGGCCGACCTGGGTGTCCCTCAGGAACGGCGTGTCGGAGTCGGTGGGGTGACGCAGGAGGGGGCGTCGTCGGGGGAGACGAGGCCGACGTGATGGGCCCAGATGACGGCCTGGGGGCGGCGCGTCACCCCGATCTTGCGGTAGGCGGTGCGGATGTAGGTCTTGACGGTGTTGACGCCGATGAAGAGCTGCTGCCCGATCTCCTCGTTGGTCGCCCCTCGGGCGATGAGGGTGACGACCTGCAGCTCGCGCTCGGACAGTCGGGCGACCCGCTCGTCGTGGAGCCCCCCGGGGGCCTGGCGTGTGGCGACCTCGACGGGGAGACCGTCGGTCACGGTGAGGGGTGCGTCGCCGTCGAGCCGCCGGGTCGTCAGCAGCCGGGCGGCCACGGCTGCCACCGTGCTGCCGTCGCGGGCGGCGACCTGACGCAGGGCGTGCAGCGCAGGACCCGCATCGCTGCCCCACCGCTCCATCAGCATGCCGACGGCCCTGTCGACGACCGACCGGTCCTCGAGGTCGTCCGGTGATCGGGACGCGCGAGCGTCCTGCTCGTCCCTGGTCACGAGCAAGGATGATCGCGATCTGGGACGGCGTTGTCCTGCCGCCAGCCTCATTCGTCGGGGTGACCCGGCGGTGACCCCGCCGCCCACGGACCTGTCGACGCTGCCCTGGTTCACCCGGTGCGGGTCGCGTGCTCCAGGTCGGTAGCGCGCCTCGGCCGCGGCCCCGCGGTCGTGGGCGGGAACGTGATGGTGACGGTCGTGCCCTGGTCGAGCTCGGAGGTGGCGCAGATCGTGCCCCCGTGCCGCTCGACGATCGCCTTGACGATGGTGAGGCCGATGCCGGTGCCGGGGGTGAGTGCGGTGTCCGCGTTGGCCGCGCGGTGGAATCGGGTGAAGACCGCGTCGAGCTCGTCGGCGGGGATGCCGACACCGGTGTCGGTGACGGTGAGGGTCGGTCGGCCGTCGTGGTGGTAGGCGCGCACGGTGATGGCGCCGCCGGGTGGGGTGAACTTCACGGCGTTGCTGAGCAGGTTGATCACGACGCGCTCGAGCTCGTGCGCGTCGCCCTGGGCGGGCACCGGTCGCTCGGTGAGGTCGGCGGTGATCGTGACCTGCTTGTCGCGTGCGAGGGGCTCGAGGACGCCCGTGGCCGACTCCACGACGGCGGCGAGGTCGATCTCGGTCCGTTCCAGCACGAGCGCGCCGGACTCGATGCGCGACAGCGTGAGCAGGTCGTCGACCAGGTTGAGCAGCCGTCGTCCGTTGGCCTGGACCTTGTCGAGCATGCCCGTGCCGCGGGGGTCGAGGAGGTCGCCGTACTCGCCGGCGAGCAGCTCGGCGTAGCCCAGGATGCTGGTCATCGGTGTCCTCAGCTCGTGCGACACCGAGGACACGAAGTCGTCCTTGAGCCGGTCCGCGGCACGGAGGTCGGCGGCGAGGCGGCGTTCCTGGTCGAGTGCCTGGACCAGGAGCTGCGCGACCCGGCGCTGGGCGCCGACGTCCTCGGCGACCCCGAGGAAGCCGATCAGCCGGCCCTGCGCATCCTCGACGCGGCTCACGACCAGCGAGACCAGCTTGCGCTCGCCGTCGGCGGTGATGAAGGTCCAGTCCCTCCGCTCGGCCGTCGCCTCGCCGGTGCGCACCCCGCGGACGAACACCTCGAAGCCCGGCTCCACGCCCAGCTCGACCGCCCGGGCGGCGATCTCGACCGGGTCGTGGAAACGCTCGGGCGTGGCGAGCCCGACCATCTCCTGCTCGCTGTAGCCGAGCATGTTGACCGCCCCCTGGTTGAACACCTGGATGGTGCCCTCGAGGTCGCAGTGGATGAACGCGGTCGAGGTGGCGGCCTCGATCACGGCCTCGAGGTGGCTGCGGGCGTTGCGTGTCTCCGACAGCGCGGCCTGCCGCGACTCGACCGTGGTGCGCAGCGCGTAGACCATGACGGCGGCCGAGGCCATGAAGGCCTGCAGGATCGTGCCGCTGGTCTCCGGACGTAGCCCGGCGTCCTGCACGGCCGAGATCACCGGTCCCCACCCATGGGCGCAGGCGATCGTGGCCGTGGCGCTCACCGCGATCAGGTGGGCGGCGTTGACGCGAAGGGGCTGGCGGAAGGCCGCCAGCACGAGCGGCGGGAAGAGGAGGAAGAGCATCGGGAGGGACTGATCGGGTGCGAACACGACCAACGTCGCGGCGACCAGGGCGAGTCCGGTGGCGGTGGCCTCGACGGCCAGGCCGTGCGGCAGGCGCAGCGTCCCGCGCAGGCCGAAGGGCAGGAAGAGCAGGACGGCCGAGCCGTGGGAGGCGGCCACGGCCCACGTGGTCTGCCACAGGTCTCCGTCGAGCAGCGTCGAGACCGCGAGACCCGCGGCGATCCCGGCCGTCATCGCGCCGACGGCGGCGGCGGCGCCGCTGGCGACGAGGGCGCGGGTCTGGTCCGTGCGGCGCGTCGGGTTCCAGGCCAGCACCAGGGCGCAGGTGACCGCGACCTCCGTCGCGTTCGCGGCGGAGAACCACACCGACACCCCGGGCTCGCGACCGCCGAGCAGGTTGGCGACCAGGCTGGCCAGCAGGGTGACCGCCACGACGGCCGGCAGTCGTGGCCGGCCCAGGCGGAGCCCGAACGTGACGGCCAGGCCGGCGGCCGGCCACCAGGCCGCGACCTCCGTGCCTGCCGGAGCGGAACGGATGGAGAGCTCCCCGAGCACCACGATGGCGACACCGAGCGCGAGCAGGCGCGCGAGAAGGCGCCACGTGTCCGGCGTCGGTCGCACATCCACCCCCTCGGCGGTCGCCCCCATCCTGGCCCTCGCGCGCCCGTTTGGTGGCGGCGCCGCGACACGGGGGACCAGTGGCGTGGCACGACGGGACCAACGTCCTGTGCCCGACGGCGGGTGTGGGCGTCG
>CALRVO020000026.1:0-15378 GCA_943371595.1 Sphingomonas paucimobilis | reverse complement strand
CCATCGGGATCGGCTCGCAGCTGCGGCCCTTGAGCCGGCCACCCGGGGCCTCGGGGTGGTAGTCGGCGTAGTCCTTGACCCACTCGAAGCGCAGGGGAGTGTGGTCGCGGACGAAGTCCATCACCTCGGCGCCGCGCTCGAGGTAGGTGTCGCGGCGCACCTTGGGCACCGCGTCGCCGACGATGGAGTCGAGGTAGCGCTTGGACTCCTCGAGGTCGTCGGCCTGGCCGGCCGCCTTCAGCGCGTAGTTGCCCGGGATCCACACCCCGCCACCGCTGCGCGCGGTCGAGCCGCCGAAGTAGGCCGACTTCTCCAGCAGGACCGTGTCGAGGCCCTGCGTGGCCGCGGCCAGGGCGGCACTCATGCCGGCGCCTCCGGCGCCCACGACGACGACGTCCACCTCGCTGGGGAGCGGGGGCAAGGGGGTGCTCATGGCGCGAAACTGTAACAGGTTCTAGTATTGGTCCGTGACCTCTCAGCCCACCCTCGCGGGCGACATCTCCGCCGCGGTCGACCGGCTGGCGACGGCCCTCGAGACCCGCGTCCCGTGCGCCGCGGTGCGTGACCTCATCGGCACCGACGACCTCGCCGCGGCGTACGCCGTGCAGCAGGGTCTCGTGGAGCGGCGGCTCGCCGCGGGAGCGACCGTCGTGGGGCGCAAGATCGGCGCGACGTCGAAGGCCGTGCAGGACCAGCTCGGCGTCGACCAGCCCGACTTCGGCTACCTGCTCGACGAGATGGAGGTCTCGGCCGCGCGCCCGATCTCGATGGCCCGCCTGCTCCAGCCCCGGGTCGAGGCCGAGGTGGCCTTCCGCCTCGGCGCCGACATCGACCCGGCGACCGAGGACGAGATCACCCTCGAGCTCGTGCGTTCCGCGGTCGAGCTAGCGCTCCCGTCCCTGGAGATCGTCGACTCCCGCATCTCCGGGTGGGACATCACCTTCACCGACACCGTCGCCGACTGTGCCTCGAGCGCGCTCTACGTCGTCGGAGACGACGGCCTCCCGTTGAGCGAGCTCGAGCCCGTCGACGTCGACATGTCGCTCACCATCAACGACGAGGTGCGCTCCACGGGCAACGGCGCCGCCTGCCTGGGCGACCCCCTCGAGGCGCTGCGCTGGCTCGCCGTCCAGGCCTACCGCTTCGGCGACCCGCTGCGCGCCGGCCACCTGGTGCTCTCCGGGGCGCTGGGCCCCTTCGTGCCGTTCGCCCCGGGGGACCGGGTCACGGCGTCCATCAGCGGCTTCGCCCCGCTGACCGTGCAGTTCGAGGAGTAGACGTGTCCCACAAGCTCACCGCCGCCATCGTCGGACCCGGCAACATCGGCACCGACCTGCTCTACAAGCTGCTGCGCAGTGACGCCGACGGGGGGAGCATCGAGCCGCGCTGGATGATCGGCGTCGACCCCTCGTCCGAGGGCCTGCGCCTGGCCGCCGACAAGGGCCTCGAGGCCAGCCACGAGGGTGTCGACTGGCTGCTCAAGCAGGACGAGCTGCCCGACCTCATCTTCGAGGCCACCTCGGCCTACGTGCACCGCGAGTACGCGCCGCGCTACGAGGAGGCCGGGATCGTCGCGATCGACCTCACCCCGGCCGCTGTCGGTCCGGCCGTCATCCCGCCGGTCAACGGCGAGGAGCACGTCGCCGCGCCCAACGTCAACATGATCACCTGCGGCGGCCAGGCCACCATCCCGATGGTGGCCGCGGTCTCGCGGGCCGCCACGGTGTCCTACGCCGAGATCGTCGCCTCGGTCTCCTCCATGTCGGCCGGGCCCGGCACCCGCGCCAACATCGACGAGTTCACCCGCACCACCGCCGCCGGCGTCGAGACCATCGGCGGCGCCCAGCGGGGCAAGGCGATCATCATCCTCAACCCGGCCGAACCGCCGATGATCATGCGCGACACCATCTTCTGCGCCGTCCCGCCCGACGCCGACCGCGACGCGATCGTCGCGTCGGTGTTCGCGATGGAGAAGGCCGTGCAGGAGTACGTCCCGGGCTACCGGTTGCTCCAGGAGCCCCAGATCGACGAGCCGTCGGCCGCCACCCGCGGCGACGTCAAGGTGTCCATCTTCGTCGAGGTCGAGGGTGCGGGCGACTACCTGCCGCCGTATGCCGGCAACCTCGACATCATGACCGCGGCCGCCACCCAGGTCGCCCAGAACATCGCCCGAGCCAAGCTCGACAACGGTGGTTGAGGTGCGAGGAGCGCTAGCGACGAGCCTCGAAACCACCACACCGGAAGGCCTGACATGACCCACGACCGCGACACCCTCACCCGCACGTGGAGCGACGACCTCGACCTCCGCCTCACCGACACCTGCCTGCGCGACGGGTCGCACCACAAGCGCCACCAGTTCACCGCGACCGAGGTGCACGACATCGTCGAGGCCCTCGACGACTCCGGCGTCCCGGTGATCGAGGTGACCCACGGCGACGGCCTCGGCGGGTCGTCGTTCAACTACGGCTTCTCGCGCACCCCCGAGCAGGAGCTGATCAGGATCGCGGCCGAGACCGCCAAGCGCGCCAAGATCGCGTTCCTGATGCTCCCCGGCGTCGGCACCAAGGACGACATCCGCGCCGCGCAGGACAACGGCGGCCAGATCTGCCGGATCGCCACCCACTGCACCGAGGCCGACACCTCCATCCAGCACTTCGGCCTGGCCCGCGAGCTGGGTCTGGAGACCGTCGGCTTCCTGATGATGAGCCACACCCAGCCGCCCGAGGTGCTGGCCAAGCAGGCGCGCATCATGGTCGAGGCCGGCAACCAGTGCGTCTACGTCGTCGACTCCGCCGGGGCGCTGGTCATGGAGCAGACCGCCGACCGGGTCGCCGCCGTGGTCGCCGAGATCGGGCACGAGGCCACGGTCGGCTTCCACGGCCACGAGAACCTCGGCCTCGGCGTCGCCAACACCGTCATCGCCGCCCGCGCCGGAGCCACCCAGATCGACGGCTCCGTACGCCGCTTCGGCGCCGGGGCCGGCAACACGCCGCTCGAGGCGTTCGTCGGGGTCTGCGACAAGCTCGGCTGGAGGACCGGCATCGACTTCCTGACGATCGTCGACGCGTCCGAGGACGTCATCAAGCCCGCCATGCCCGAGGAGTGCCAGCTCGACCGGATGACCCTGATGATGGGTTACGCCGGGGTCTACTCGAGCTTCCTCAAGCACGCCGGCAACGCCGCCGAGCGCTACGACGTCTCCGGCGCCAAGATCCTGCTCGAGGCCGGTCGCCGCAAGCTCATCGGCGGCCAGGAGGACCAGCTCATCGACATCGCGCTGATGCTCAAGGCCGAGCAGGACAAGGCCGCCGCCAACAGCTGAGCGCCGCGCTCGCTCAGCCGCGCAGCCAGGTCATCGCCGCGACGATCTCGTCCTCGGGCCCGCGCCCAGCCGCGTCCTCGTCGTACGACGTGACCGCGCCGCGCAACCGTGCGGCCAGCCAGCGGGTGTGGGCCGGGGGAGCGGCGGCGTCGGCGGCGCGGTGGGTCAGCAGCACGGGCACGGCGATCGAGGCCAGGTTGAAGCCCCACGGCCGGGTCAGGGCGAAGGTGTCGTCGACGGCGCCGGCGACGCCCTGCAGCGCCTGCTCGCGGACGATCTCACGGAAGCGGTCGGCGACGCGCGGGTCCAGCGAGCCGAGGTCCTGGCCGAGCGTGTCGACCAGCTCGTCCTGCTGGGCCTGGCGCTCGCGCACGACGCGGATCTCGCTCTCGGCCACCCACCGCAGCATGGCGTCGCCGTCGGGCAGGTCGGCCACCCAGTCACGTCGTTGCAGGCCCCCGGGTCCGACCGGCGCGGGGCTGGAGCGGCACTCGACGCGCACGACGCGCTCGGGCAGGAAGGCGGCGCAGGCCAGAGCGTGCGGGCCGCCGCCGGAGGTGCCGGTGACGGCGAACGTCTCCAGCCCGAGGTGGTCGGCCACGGCGAGCACGTCGCCCACCCCGGCGGCGATCGAGCGACCGCGGTGGCGCGACGACTGCCCGTAGCCCGCGCGGTCGAGCGTCACGTAGCGCACGCCGGAGGTGGTGTAGGGGGCGTCGTCGGGCCAGCGCGACAAGCGGCACCCGGGGGTGCCGTGCAGGCCGATGACCGGGAAGCCCGACGGGTCGCCGCCGTCGAGGTAGGCGACCACGCGGCCGTCGGGGGCGGGGGCCCTGCGGGGCGGTGTGGTGGCGGCGTCCTTCACCCCACCAGCCTGGCAGCGGGCCCCGCCCCACTTCGGGGTGGGACCCCTGGACGAGCGCTAGCACCCTTGCTAGCGTGACGCCGTGTCACAGACAACCCGGCCGCGCCGGCTCCCTCGCTCCCGCTCCCTGCGCCGCCTCGACCTGGCGGTGCCCGCCCCGACGGTGCGGTCCGGGAGCGGGGAGCCGCTGCTGCTGCTCCACCCGTTCACCACCTCGCACGACGTGTGGGCCGAGGTGATGCCCACCCTGGCGCGCGAGCACGAGGTCGTCGCCGCGACGCTCCCGGGCCACTGGGGCGGACCGGCCCTGCGTCGCCGTGACGTCTCGCTCTCGGCGTACGCCGACGGGGTCGAGGCCCTGCTCGACGACCTGGGCTGGGAGACCGCCCACATGGCCGGCAACTCCATCGGCGGCTGGCTCGCCTTCGAGCTGGCCCGCCGCGGCCGCGCGCGCACCGTCACCGCGATCGCCCCGGCCGGCAGCTGGACCCGCTGGTCGCGCGAGGAGATCGTCGTGGGGGTCAAGTTCCTCGGTCTCTACGGCGCCTCGCTGCTCGGCCACGCCCTCGGCGAGCACGCGCTGCGCCTGCCGCTGCGCCCGGTCGTGCTCAAGATCGTCAGCCATCGCCCCCACCGCGTCTCGCGCGAGCGGGCCGACAACTTCGTGCGCGCCGCGTCGCGGTGCCCGTCGTTCTTCGCCTTCATCGTCTCCGAGCTGCGGGGGGCGGTGACCACCGACGTGACCGGGCTCGACGAGCGCGTGCCGGTGCGGCTCGTGCTGTGCGAGAAGGACGTGCTGCTGCCGCCCGACCGCTACGGCACGCCGTACGCCGAGGCGATGCCCGGGGCCGACGTGGTGCTGCTCGAGGGGCTGGGTCACATCCCGATGTTCGAGGATCCCGACCTCGTCGCGACCACGATCCTCGAGCACGTGCGCGCCTACTCCTACGGCGATCAGGCCGACACCGCCTGAGGGCCGCGCACGCGGCCCGTCGGGGCGCCTCACCCCTTTGCACCGCGTGGCGCTGGACCATTACTAGAACGTGTTCTAGTCTTGGTCCCGTACCCGCACCGCTTCCAGGAGGCTCCCCATGTCCCAGGCCGTACTCGATGGTGTTCGTGACCTGCTGCCCAGCCTGCGGGAGCGCGCCGACGAGACCGAACGACTGCGCGTCGTCCCCGACGCCTCCATCAAGGAGCTCGAGGAGACCGGCTTCTTCAAGCTGCTGCAGCCCAAGCGCTTCGACGGGTTCGAGTCCGACCCGATCGACTTCTACACCGCCGTGCGCGACATCGCCGGCGCGTGCGGCTCGACGGGCTGGGTCTCCAGCGTCGTCGGGGTGCACCCCTGGCAGGTCGCGCTGTTCTCCGACGAGGCGCAGCAGGCGGTGTGGGGCGAGGACACCAACACCCGCCTGAGCTCGTCGTACGCCCCGACGGGCAAGGCGACCGTCGCCGAGGGCGGCTACCAGCTCTCGGGCAAGTGGAGCTTCTCCTCCGGCGCCGACCACTGCTCGTGGGTGCTGCTCGGTGGTCTGGTGTTCAACGCCGAGGGACAGGTCGTCGACTTCAAGACCTTCATGGTGCCGCGCGACAAGTACACGATCGTCGACGTCTGGCACATGGTCGGCCTGGCCGGCACCGGCTCCAACGACATCGTCGTCGACGACGTGTTCATCCCCGAGGCGTTCACGCTCAGCATGGGCGAGACCGGCCAGTGCCGCGGCCCGGGCCAGGCGCAGAACACCTCCGACCTCTACAAGCTGCCGTTCCACTCGATCTTCACCGGCACCATCACCACGCCGATCATCGGCCTGGCCATGGGCGCCTACGCCGAGCACGTCGAGATGCAGCAGAAGCGTCGCCGTGCCGCCTACCTCGGCGAGAAGGCCTCGCTCGACCCGTTCGCCGCGGTCCGCATCGCCAAGGCGTCCTCCGAGATCGACGCCGCCTGGGCGCTGCTGGTCAACAACATCCGCGAGGCCCAGTCCTACGTCGCCAAGGGCGAGAAGATCCCGCTGCGCACCCGCCTGAAGGTCCGTCGTGACCAGGTGCTCGGCAGCCAGCGCGCGATCGACGCGATCGACGCGCTCTTCGAGGCCTCCGGCGGTCGGGCGCTGACCAACGGCACCTACCTCCAGCGCGCCTGGCGCGACGCCCACGCCGGACGCGTGCACGCCGCCAACGACCCCGAGCGCGCGCTGCAGATGTTCGGTGCCCACGAGTTCGGCCACAAGGTCGACCCCGGGATGTACTGAGACGTGACCGAGTTGTCTCCCCTGAGCAAGGAAGCTACCCGCCGCTCGGCCAAGGCGGGTGACCTCACCCTCAACTACCACGAGGCGGGGGAGTCGACCGAGGTCGGCGCCGGGCTGCCGCTCGTCATGCTCCACGGCGGCGGCCCCGGCGCGAGCGCCTGGTCCAACTTCGGTCCGGCGCTGCCCCACTTCGCGGCGTCGTTCCGCACCCTGCTGGTCGACCAGCCGGGCTTCGGCGGCTCCGACAAGCCTGCGGTGGTCGGCAACTTCTACCGGCACGCAGCCGACCACGTCGTCCGGCTGCTCGACGAGATCGGCGTCGACCGGGTCCACCTGCTCGGCAACAGCCTCGGCGGCGGCACCGCGATGCGCCTGGCGCTGACCTATCCCGACCGGGTCGGGCGGCTGGTGCTGATGGGCCCGGGCGGCCTGAGCCTCAACCTGTTCCACGCCGACCCCACCGAGGGCGTCCAGCGGCTGATGGAGTTCGGGGCCGACCCCACCCGCGAGCGGCTGCGCGCCTTCATCTCCACGATGGTGGTCGACCAGTCCCTGGTCACCGACGAGCTCGTGGAGGAGCGCTTCGCCGACGCGACCGCCCCCGGGGCCCAGGAGGCCATGCGCTCGATGGGCATGAGCTTCTTCAACCCCGAGACCGCCGAGGACGGGATGCTGTGGCGCGAGGCCCACCGGCTGCGCAAGCACACCCTGCTCACCTGGGGCCGCGAGGACCGTGTCAACCCGCTCGACGGGGCGCTGGTCGCCCTCAAGCTGATCCCCAAGGCGTCGCTGCACGTCTTCCCCAACTGCGGTCACTGGGCGCAGATCGAGGCGGCCGCCGAGTTCGCCGAGATCACCACCGCGTTCCTGGCCCGCCACGTCGAGCGAGCGCCGCGATGACCATCGACATCCGTTCCATGGGCTACGTGCGCGTGGCCTCCACCGACCTCGACGCCTGGGCGACGTTCGCCGGCAAGGTGCTCGGGCTCGCGGCCGGTCGCGGCCCTCACCCCGACCACCAGTACTGGCGCATCGACGAGGTCTCGGCCCGCCTGGTCGTCTTCCCCTCCGACGTCGACCAGCTCGACTGCGTCGGCTGGGAGGTCGCCGACCCGCGCGCCCTGCAGGAGGCGCGCGAGCACCTGCAGAAGGCCGGCGTCGCCTTCGAGGAGGGCACCCGTGGCGAGCTCGACGAGCGCCGCGTCCAGGAGCTCGTCCGCTTCCGCGACCCGTGGGACAACGTCTTCGAGCTCTTCCACGGCATCACCTACGAGTCCCACCCGCTCGTGACGCCGTACGCCGCGACGTTCGTCACCGGCGACCAGGGCATGGGCCACATCGTGCTGCCGGTGCTCGACGACGTCGAGGCGCTGCGGTTCTACACCGACGTCCTGGGCTTCCGGCTGCGTGACTCGATGAGCATGCCGGGCGAGTTCGTCGGCAAGGAGGCCGGCTCCAAGGTGTGGCTGCGGTTCCTCGGGGTCAACCCGCGCCACCACTCGCTGGCGTTCCTGCCGATGCCCAACCCGAGCAAGTGCGTCCACGTGATGCTCGAGGTCGACACCCTCGACCACGTGGGGCGGGCCCTGCAACGGGTCAAGAAGCACAAGGCGCCGCTGTCGGCCACGCTCGGGCGCCACATGAACGACGAGATGGTCTCGTTCTACGTGCGCTCGCCGGGCGGCTTCGACGTCGAGCTCGGCACCGAGGGCCTCACCGTCGACGACGCGCGCTGGGTCGCGCGGGAGTCGACGGCCGTCTCGTACTGGGGCCACGACTTCGGCGGCGGGCAGTAGGGCGCACTACCGTGAGCGCGATGTCCGACACGCCTGAGCCCGAGATCCCCGAGGGGATCAGCGACGACGCCCGCGAGACCTGGCCGAGCCCCCACCTGATCACCTCGTGGCTCGGCGACCTCGACCAGGACCTCGAGTGGCGTCCGGGCGAGACCACGACGATCGCCTCCGACGACCCCGAGGCGCTCGCCGCGGCGCGGCGCTTCCGTGACGTCCTGGGCCGCTTCGCCTCGGGGGTCACCGTGGTGACCGCCATGAGCGGCGACGAGCCCGTCGGGATGACCTGCCAGTCGTTCTCGAGCGTCTCGCTCGACCCGCCGCTGGTGCTCTTCATCCCCGCCAAGACCTCCCGCGCCTGGCCGTTGATGCAGCGGGCGGGCCGCTTCTGCGTCAACTTCCTCGCCGACGGCCAGGCCGAGCTCAGCAACACCATGGCCAGCCGCGGCACCGACAAGTTCGCCGGGGTCGACTGGACGCCGTCGGCGGTGACCGGGTCGCCGACCGTCGCCGGCGCCCTGGGTCACGTCGACTGCACCATCCACGCCGTCCACGAGGCCGGTGACCACTTCGTCGTCATCGGCCGGGTCGTCGACCTCGTCGCCGGCGACGAGCACGTCACCCACCCGTTGCTGTTCTTCCAGGGCCAGTACCGCACCACCACCTGAGGTGCGCGTGCTCGGGGTCAGGGCTCCAGGCACGTGGGGATCGAGTCCACCGGCCCCAGGGGCTGCTCGGTGAAGCCGGCGGGCCCGTAGATCTTCACCCAGTCCACCGTGGGTAGCTGGCGCAGCGTCGGCATGATCTCCGCGGCGACCGTGATCGTCGAGCCGCGACTGTCGCAGACCGGGGTGAGCCGGACCCGGGCGATGCGCACGGCGACCCGCAGGTCGTCGAACCCCCGGGCACGCGAGCGGACCAGCCTCAGCCCGGCCGCCCGCTCCCGTGGCAGCGGGCCGGCGAAGAGCGCATGGAGCGCGGCGGTGGCCGGGGCGTCGGTCCGCAGCGGCCGCGAACGCGGCACGACGTAGGGTCCGTCGCCGGTCCGCACCGCTTCGGTGTCGACCAGCCAGACCTTGCGGGTGGTGGTCGGGAACCCCGCGCGGACGTCGACCACGACCCGGTCGGGGTTCTGCCGGGTGGTCACGGTGTACGCCGTGCGCTTCTGCACGCCGAGCCCGACCGTGACCGTGCCCTCGAAGTCGCCGGCCCCGACGGCGGTGATGACATTGGGCAGGCGGAAGGCCGTCCGCGCCGGGGTCGTGGGCCCGGACGCGTCGTGTCCGACCGCTCCGTCGAGGACGACCGCCAGGACCTTGCGGCCGGCGATCCGCACCGGCCGGCCCGAGCCGTCGTGACGCAGGGCGTCGACCCAGGTGACCCGGACGTCGGCCGGCAACCCCTGGCGGAACGTGAAGGTCACCCGGTCGACGTTCCCGACGTGGCGGGCGCGCACCGACGTCAGGACCGACAGGCCGACGCCGGCCGAGGCTGGCGCGGGGGTCGTGCGCGACGGTGGTGAGGCGGAGACCGGCACGGCCGGGGGCAGCAACAGCAGTGACAGACCGAGGCCGACGAGGGCAGCCCCGAGCCTGGTTGACCTCGACGTCATGACGACCTCCTGGGCGCGTGGCTGGATCACACCAGGATCGCCCCGCGGGGACGCGGCCAGGAGGGGCGAACGTCCCTGACCGACGGGGCAGGCCGTGCCGGGTGCGGCACCGAAGCACTGCCGTGCGGACGATCACCTTCGACAGCCACGGCTCGACGTGCGAGGCGTGGTGGGTCGAGGCCGCCGTCGCCGACCTCACCACCGACGACGGTGCACCCTGCGTGGTGATGGCCCACGGGTTCGGCACCACCCGCGACAGCGGGCTGCTGCCCTTCGCCGAGCGGTTCGCCGCCGTCGGCTGCCACGTGCTGGTCTTCGACTACCGGGGGTTCGGGGGCTCGGAGGCGGCCCGTGGTGCACCGCGCCAGGACGTCGACCACCGCCGCCACCGCGAGGACTACCGGTCGGCGGTCGCCTGGGCCGCCGCCCGTGACGACGTCGATGCCGAGCGGATCGCGCTGTGGGGCACCTCCTACTCCGGCGGACACGTGGTCGCCGTCGCCGCCGACGACCCCGGGATCGCCGCGGTGATCAGCCAGGGCGCGGCGATGGACGGGCTCGCGGTGCTCACGGGCAAGGGACGCGAGCGCGACCCTGCGACCAAGGACGCCGGCAAGGCGGGGCGCGTGCTGGCGGCCGTCGGCGCCGACGCGGTGCGGGCGCTCGTGCGACGTGCTCCTCGGATGATCCCGCTGCTCGGCGAGGTCGGCTCGGGCGCGCTGATGTCGGGCCCCGGGGCGGTGGAGTTCGAGGCGATGACCGGGCCGACCTTCCGCAACGAGATGTGTGCCCGCGGGGTCGCCCGGATCGGCTTCAACCGACCGGTGCGGGTGGCTGGCGAGGTGCGCTGCCCGACGCTGCTGGTCGTCGCCGAGCGCGACGAGATCGCGCCGCCCGGGGTCGTGCACGAGGTCGCCCGGCTGATCGGGCCGACCGCCGAGGTGGCGTCGTACGACTGCGGTCACTTCGCGCTCTACCGCGGGGTCGGTGACAGCCTCGAGCGGCAGGCGACCTTCCTGGCGCGGGTGCTCGCGGTCTGACGGCCGACCGACCCGGGTCAGCCGGAGCGGCCGTCCCCGGCGGCGATCTCCTGGGTGATGGCCTCGGCGGCGGCCGCCGCACCGGCGACGCTGTCGGCGATGCTCTTGGTGGTCGCGGTCTGCTCCTCCACGGCGGCCGCGATCGTCGACTGGCTGCGGCTGATGGTGTCGATGACGTCGGCGATCTCCGAGATCGCCTGCACCGCGGCGTTCGTGCCGAGCAGGATCGCGTCGATCTTGGCCGTGATCTCGGTGGTCGCCGCCGCGGTCTCGCGCGAGAGCTCCTTGACCTCGTGGGCCACGACCGCGAACCCCTTGCCGTGCTCCCCGGCGCGCGCGGCCTCGATGGTCGCGTTGAGCGCGAGCAGGTTGGTCTGGTGGGCGATGCCGTTGATGGTGCCGATGACCTTCCCGATCTCGCCCGAGGCCGCGCCGAGATCCTCGACCGACGAGCGGGCCCGGTCGGCGGCGGAGACCGCCGTGCCCGCCACGCTGGCTGCCCCCGTGGCGTTGACCGCGATCTCCTGGATGCTCAGCCTCATCTCCTCCACCGCGCGGGCCAGGACCCGCAGGTCGAGTGCCGCGGCAGCCTGGCGCATGGCCTCCTCGCGCGCGAGGCGCTCCAGGGCGGCCGAGACCAGGCGCCCGACGTTGCGCAGCGCGTCGAGGCGCTGCCGGGTCAGCTCGAGGGTCTCGGTGGCGAAGAAGTCCATCGTGCCGACGACCTCGCCACGCACCAGGATCGGGAAGCAGACCCCGGAGCGCACCCCGCACCGCTGGGCCGCGGGCGCGCGCACGCAGTCGGTCATCTCGCCGATGTCGGGGGTGAAGATCAGGTCACGCGCGGCCCAGGCGCGCCCGGAGAGCCCGACACCCTCACGGAACGACGCCTCCAGTGTGACCTGGCGGAACTCCGGGCTGACCTCGCCCGACTCGAGCACGAACCGCAGGGTGCGGTCCGCACCGACCGCCCAGTACGACGCGTAGGCCCAGCCGAACGCGCGGCGTACGGCGTCGACGGCGAGCTGGGCGGCCTCCTGCACACCGCGGGCCTGCGACAGCGCGATCATCACCTCGGTCACCGCCCCGAGGTCGGCCTCGGCGTCACGACGCTGCGCGGTGACCGTCTCGTGGTCGTCGACGTCCTCCCAGACGAGCACCCGGCTGCGCGAGCGGCGCTGGCCCGGCACCGGGGTCTCGCGCACCACCAGCGTCCGCTCGCCGTGCCTGACCCGCGCGCCGTCGACCCCCGTCGCGAGGTCGTCCTCGATGACGTGCCCGTGGGTGGCCGGGAGCAGCCGGGCCAGCGCGAGGTCGCGTACGCCGTCCCCGACCGCGACGCCGAACCGGAGGCGGCTCGCCGCGTTGGCGTACTCGACCCGGCCGTGCCGGTCGACCACCACGACGCAGCTCGACGACCGCTCCCACAGCTGCCAGACCTCACGCAGGGCGCGGGGGACCGGGTCGACGACGCCACGGGACGGGGGCAGGACCAGGCTCATCGAGGCTCCTTCGGTGCCGGCACGTGCGGGCCGGACACCGGGAGCATCGGCAACCTCGACGGCGGGTTGAGGATTGTCGTCCCTCAACCTCGACGGGGTGTCGAAGTTGTCCTGGTGGCGTGCCAGGCTGGTGCCGTGAGCGACACGGGCGCGCGTTAGGCGTGCGCATCCTCGGCTTCTTCGCCGCGACGTCCGCCGGCACCCACGACGACGAGCTGCGGCTCACCGACGCCGCGTTCGGCGAGGCAGCGGTGGCCGGCCTGCCGACGACCCTCGGCATCGCGGTCGTGGTGGTCTACACGGCCGACCCGGGCGAGGACGTGGGCTTCGCGATCGGCGTACGACGCCCCGACGGCTCGCGGGCCGAGAACCTGCACGGGCTCACGGTGACGACACCGGGGCGCTACGCGCACCTCGTCGTGCCCGTCGACCTCTTCGAGGAGGGGGAGCACGAGCTGCTGCTCCACGCCCTCGCGGATCGCACCACGACGCTCGCGTCGTACCCGTTCGGGGTGCGTCTGCACCCGTGAGCGGCGGCCGGGACCGGCCGCGCGGGGGTCAGAGCCGGATGCGGGTGGGGCTCGCGAGCGTGCCGACGGGGTAGTCGTCGGCCTCGAGGGTCTCGAGGGTCGCGGCGGTCTCGGCGGCGTCGGTGGCGGGCTGGGCGTCCTCGAAGGTCATGGCCGTCACTCTAGGAACCCCGCGAGCCCGGCGACGACCTCGCACGGCAACAGGAGGTCAACAGTGCCTGTCGTCTTGGTCACACGACGCCGCGCCCACACCGCGTCGGGCGGACCCGCCGAGCCCGTCGGGTGGCTACCATCGACACGTGACCCAGGCACCCGTCCGCGAGCTGCGCCCGTCCCCCGAGGTCGACCCGACGTTCCTGATGTTCGCGAGCCGCTCGGTGGCCGTCCACCTCGTGCGTGGCGTGCTCGGCCTCGTCGCGCTGGTCGCCGGCATCGCGCTGGCGTCGCAGTCGGGCTGGTGGCTGCTCCTGCTGCCGCTGACCGTGGTGCTGTGGCGCGGCTGCCCGACCTGCTGGGTCATGGGGCTCATCGCGACGCGCGGTCGCGCGGCGTCCTGCCCGATCAAGCAGTAGCTACAGCTCGACCAGCGCGCGGTGCTCGCGGGGCTGGCCGAAGAGCTGCCCGAGCGCGTGGGCGCGCTTGAGCAGCAGGTGGGCGTCGTGCTCCCAGGTGATGGCGATGCCCCCGTGCAGCTGCACGGTCTCGCCCGCGACGTGCGCGGCCGCCTCGGCGCAGTAGGAGCCGGCGACGTGGGCCAGCTCAGCGGCCTGGTCGTCACCGGAGGAGACGGCGTACGACGCCGCCCAGGAGGCCGAGCGGCTCATCTCGACCAGCACGAGCATGTCGGCCATCCGGTGCTTGAGCGCCTGGAAGGAGCCGATCGGGCGGCCGAACTGCACCCGGTCCTTGCTGTAGGCGACCGTCATCTCGAGCCCGCGGGCGGACAACCCGGTGGCCAGGGCGGCCCCGGCGACCGTGCCGACCAGGGCGGCCCTGTACGACGCGGCGGCCCCGTCGCCGATGGGGGTGGTGGTGGCGCCCTCGAGGTCGACCCGGGCCAGCCGCAGGGTCTGGTCGAGCGTGCCGAGCGGCGTACGGCGGGTGGTCGCCGGGTCGACCTCGACCAGGGCGCCGTCGACCACGGCGACCAGCACGGTCGCGGTGTCGCCGTCGAGCACCGGGCGTCCGGAGCCGTCGACGAACGCAGCGACCTCTCCCGCGGCCAGGCGTGGCAGCAGCCGCGCCCGGGCGTCCTCGTCGGCGCCGGCGAGCAGCGCCTCGGCGGTGACCAGCGACGAGAGCAGTGGGGTGGGCGCGAGCGAGCGCCCGACCTCCTCGAGCACCAGCAGCGACTCGAAGAGCGTGAAGCCGGCGCCGTCGTAGGCCTCCGGGATGCCGAGCGCTGCGGCGCCGATCTGCTCGGCCAGCACCCGCCACAGGTCGTCGTCGTGGCCCAGGGGCGTGGCGATCGCGGCGCGCACGGCACGCGAGTCGGCCCGCTTGGCGAGCAGTGCTCGCACGGTGGTGACGAGCTCCTGCTGCTCCTCGGAGAGGCCGAACTCCATCACGCGCCCCCGGTGAGCTCGTCGAGCAGGCGCGCCCGGTGGAACGCCGGGGTGCCCCAGGCCGTCACGAGCGCGCGGATCTTGGTGAGCCACAGGCTCAGGTCGAACTCGGCGGTGTAGCCGATCGCGCCGTGGACCTGCAGGCCCGTGCGTGAGGCGAGGTAGGCCGCCTCGGCGCAGGCGACCTTGGCGGCGCTGGGCGAGACCTCGCCGAGCGCGGCGGCGAAGACCAGCGGGCGAGCGAAGTCGAGCGCGATGCGTACGTCGGCCAGGGCGTGCTTGATCGCCTGGTAGCTGCCGATCTCGCGGCCGAACTGCTTGCGCTGCTTGACGTAGGTGACCGAGTCGGCGAGCACCCGCTCGCCGGCCCCGAGCAGCTGGGCCGACACGGCGAGCACCGCGGCGTCGAAGGCGGCCGGGTCGGCCTCACCCTGGCCGGTGACCTCGAACAGGCGGCGGGTCCGGTCGACCGAGGTGTGCCGGTCCCCGACGCCACCAGCCGGGGAGGAGCCGACGTAGACGTGGTCGGCGACGTCGGCGTCGACGGCGTACGGCACGTGCGGCGGGAGGGCGAGGGTGGCGACGCCGTCGACCTCGCGGCCCAGCGCCACGGGCAGGTAGGCCGCCGACTCGACCCACGGGCCGGGCACGGCGTGACGGCCGAGCGCCTCGAAGGCGACGGCGACCTCGACGAGCGAGGCCTCGGTGGCGAGCATCGTGACGCCGAGGTCGGCCAGCCGCTTCCACAGGCCCAGGCCCGGGCCGGTGTCGTCGTCGGCCCAGGCGCGCGCGACCGCGACGGTGTCGGAGGTCGCGAGCAGTCCCTCGAGCGCCCGCTCGAGGTCTCGCTGGTCGTCGGTGAGCTCGAACCTCACTTCTGCACCCCCTTGG
>CALRVO020000025.1:0-15484 GCA_943371595.1 Sphingomonas paucimobilis | reverse complement strand
GCCGCCGAGGCCACCGGCGGGTCCCCGGCGTACGCCCGCAGGCCCACGACCTGGGACACCGGCGACGCCGCCGACGGTGTCCAGACGGGCTCGCAGGTCGTGATCGACGTCCCGGCCGGGACTTACACCCACTTCGGGCTGTGGTCGGCCGCGACCGGCGGCACGTTCATCGGCGGCGGGTCGATCACCTCGACGGCGATGGGCGCGCAGGGGCAGATCAAGGTCACCCCGACCTACACCCAGTCCTGACGCCCAGTCCTGACGCGTTGCCCGTGATCCGTCGACCTCGGAGGTGTGAGCGATGAGCTACCCCTCCGAGGTCCTCGCCGACAGCCCGCTGGCCTACTACCGGCTCGGCGAGTCCTCCGGGACGGCCATGGTCGACGCCTCGGGCAACGGCCGCGACGGCACCTACACCAGCACCGCGCTGGGCACTGCCGGCGCGCTGGCGGGCTCGGGTGACAGCGACACCGCGATCACCCTGACCGGTGGCACCGGCAACGCCGGGGCAGTGCCCTACGACACCTGGATGAACGGCCTCACCGCGGTCACGGTCGAGGCGTGGGTCAACACCACGGCCACCTCCGGCACCCGGTTCGTTGTGGCCCGCACCGGCAACACCAACTACAACTACGGTCTGGCCGTCATCAACGGCAAGGCCTTCATGGGTCTGCGCACCACCAGCACGTCGCTGGGCGCCACCGGCACCACCAACGTGGCCGACGGTCTGTGGCACCACCTCGTGGGCACCTGGGACGGGACCACGCTCCGCATCTACGTCGACGGTGTGCTCGACGGCACCGCCTCCCTCAGCGGGACCATGACCACCGCGGCCAACGGCCTGCAGGTCGGCGGCCGAGGGGCCAACTACTTCGTCGGCAGCATCGACGAGGCGGCGGTCTACAGCAGCGCGCTGTCGGCTTCACGGATCGCGGCCCACTACGGCGCCGGCACCAGCTCAGCACCGGCGGTCACGGCCGCGCTGACCGGAACCGGAGCCCTCACCGCCTCCGTCGTCCCCGTCAGAATCGCTGCCGCTGCGCTGACCGGAACCGGAGGCCTCGCCGCCTCGGTCGTCCCGGTCGGAGTCGCCGCCGCTGTGTTGGCCGGGACCGGTGGGTTCGCGGCCGCGGCCGTTGCTGTTGCCCAGAGCAGCGCTCTCCTCGACGGTGCCGGCACCCTGACCGCCGACGTCGAGGTCCCTGGAGAGGCCCCCGACCTCGCCGGTGACCTTGCCGGCGAAGGGGCCCTGACCGCCACGATTACGGCCGTCGCAGCCGTCGACGCCCTGCTTCCCGGCAGCGGCGCCCCCACCGCGACGGTGGCACCCGTCGCGGCCACCGATGCCGCCTACGCCGACCAGGTGCTCGCCGACGAGCCCTGGGGGTACTGGCGCCTCGGCGAGGACGGCACCGAGGCCACGACCGAGCCCTACACGGTCCGGATGCGTGACTCCTCGGGCAACCGCCACCACGGCAGCCTGAGCACGATCAGCGCCCGCTTCTCGCTGCCCGGGGCGTTGCCTGCCGACCCTGACACCGGCATCGGCCGTGCCAACGGCGCTGTGCCGACCTCGATCGACCCCGGCTGGGCTCCGCTGGACGTCTTCACGGCCGAGGGGTTCTTCGACACGACCCCGCCGGCGCTGCCGGGCGACACGTACCGCAACATCGTCGCCCTCAGCGTCTTCCCCGTGACAACCTTCGCTGTCGCGTACAGCCCGGGCTTTGACCGGGTCGAGTTCCGCACCAGGGCAGCCGGCGGCACGACTGTCATCGTTGCCGCGACCCCCGCGACGGTCGGGGTTCACCACTTCGCCGCGACCTACGACGGCGCCGAGATGCGGCTCTACCTCGACGGCGAGCTCGTCGGGACCGCCGCCCAGTCAGGCCCGCTCGCGCAGGCCACCCGGATCTACGTCGGCTCCACCGCCGGCGCGCAGGGTGACCTCTACGGGCTCATCGACGAGGTTGCGCTCTACCGCACGGCCCTGACCGCCGAGCAGATCGCTCAGCACCACGACGCGATCGACACCCCGGCCCCGGCGTGGCGCTACGCCGACCTCAGCGGCGCGACCACCCTCACCGCCGCCCTCGAGCTGGTCCCTGGCATCGCTGCCAGGCTCACGGGCACCGGTGTCTTCCGGGCGACCGCGGTCCCTGTCGCGATCTCCATCCCGATGACCCCGGCGGCCCCGAACGCCGGCCGAGCTCGGACCGGCACCGGTGTGGCGACCTGGGAGCCCCCCGTCGTCACGCCGCCGGCGACCGTCACGCCCGTGCACGCCCGGGTGGCGGCCCACGCCTACACCTCGGTGACCATGGCCGGCACCCGTCCACAGTTCGACGGGCTGCGGACCGCGGAGCGGTCCCGCCACCGCGACCGCATCGTCATCGCCGGCCGCGACGTCACCTACTGGCGCGGCATCGCGACCCCCCTGCCCCGCTTCGGGCTCGTCTCCCCGCTGCTCTACGGCTCCGGGACCCTCGAGCTCCCGCAGGTCGCGGCGTGCTTCGAGTCCCCCGGCCACGGGGCACTGTCCTGGCTGCGCCCGGGCGCCACCGTCCTGGTCCAGCGCGTCGCCGTCGACGGCCCGAACGCCGGGAAGGTCATCGCGACCGACTACCGCGGGATCGTCATGGACTTCGGGATCTCCGGGCGCGCCCTGACCGTCGATCTCGGCGGCGACGCCCTGGGCCGCGCGAGCCTGCGCGACAAGCAGGTCCCGATCTTCCGCCGGCGCAACGACCTGGGCTGGTGGTGGTGGAACGCCCTGGCCGGCCCCGAGGGCCTCGGCCGGCCGTTCGGGAAGGTCGGCGGCCCGACAACCGCGATCCGGTTCTACGACACCGGCGGCACCAGGTTCGCCGACTACCTCAACGACCTCGCCGCGAAGGGCACCAACCTCGGCGGCACCCAGTGGACGTGCACCCCGATCGAGTCCGGCCCGAGCGCCGGGACGTACCGGGTCCACCGCAAGGACACCGAGACCGTGACCGGCACCGTCTACCTCGACGACGCCCACACGGTCGCCGACCTCCACTACGACGTCAGCGAGCAGCCCAACCGGGTCTACGGCACCGGTGTCACACCGAAGGGCGAGCGCGCCAAGTTCGGGGTCTACCCGGTCCTCGCCGAGGACCAGCGGGCCCGGTTCCCCAACTACCTCACCGGCCAGCCGATGCAGCTCGGCGACACCAACGCCGACACCGACTCAGGTGGCGGCGTCACCGCGCTCCTGCACCGCCTCTCGGTCACCGGTTACCTCTCGGCCGAGGACTTCGCCGGCGGCTACGACTCCGACGTCGTCCGCGCGGTCCGCGACCTCCAGGACGACGCCGGCCTGCCCGAGACCGGGAAGGTCGACGGCGACACCTGGGGCGCCCTGTTCGACGTCAACGTCGTGGGCTACTCCACCCGCGGCTCGCGAGTCGAGCCGATCGCCCAGGCCAACCGGGTCCGCCGGGTCCGCCGCAACGCCTCGGGGCAGGTCGTCGGCCGCAACCCCGGCTACGACCGCAACGCGCTAGTCGTCGACCTCACCAACGACTACGGCACCGGCATCACCCGCGCCCAGATGCGGTCGTGGGCACGGGCCCGGCTGACCGACGAGACCCCCGGGTCGAACCCCTCGGGCAACGGCCGGCACTGGACCGGGACCCTCCGCTTCGAGCTCGGCGCCCTCATCGCCGGGGTGCACACCCCCGGTGATCAGCTCGGCCCCAGCGACCTCATGCACGCCCGAGCGCTGCGCCCCGGGCACAACCTGTGGCTGCCCCACTTCGACGGCGGGACCCTCCTGCACGTCTCCGGGGTCGACGTGAACTCTGACCACCAGGTCACCGCCACCGTCGACACCCGGGCCCGCGACACCATGACGGTCTGGGAGGTCATCGCCCGCAACCAGGACAACAAGCGCAACCCCGCCCGCGCGTGGATCCGCGACCACCGGTCCTCCTCGTTCGTCAAGGACGCCGTCACCGAGTTCGACGAGATCGGCGGCACCATCACCGACCGCGAGCTCGTCGCCGGGTGGAACGTGTTCCCCGTGGTCGCCGGCCAGGAGGGCACCATCGCCCGCGTCCGGCTGCGCCTGGACAAGCCTGCCGAGTTCGTCACCGCCGTCTTCGGTCGCCGCATCGGACCCAGGAGGCTGGCCCAGGTCATCGGCAACCCCCTCGAGCACGCCGGCGCCCGCCGGTGGTCCGACCCCGACCGGCTCGACCGGCTCGTCGGGGACCACGTCCTGCTCTACGTCGCCGGCGACGACCAGGCCCCGTGCGGCTACTACCCGGGCACCAAGGAGGCCCGGACCTACACCCCGCAGGTGCCGAACCCCGCCTACAACGTCGACGTCCCCGCGTCCTCCCCGTCCTACGACGACCGCGAGACCCTGCCCGAGCAGGTCCCGAACCCGGCGTACAACCCGGACGACCCGGACGGCGACCAGGAGGAGTTCATCGACAGGGTGGTGACCGAACAACTGACCCCTCAGACCGGCCAATGGAACGACGACGCCGGGTTCGGCTACCGCACCTTCGACCAGTCCTGTGTCCTGTGGGTCGCGGTCTACGTCCGCCGCCCCCGGACCCTGCTCGGCGGTCGGATCATGTGGCCCCAGCTGGAGGCCGGCGCCTGATGACCACCCTTGACCTGGCCGAGAACTTCGAGGGCGGGGCCGCCGGCGAGGACATCACCACCGCCAACACCACCCTGGACCGGGTCGACCCCGGCGCTGTCTTCATCTCCGACCCCGCCATCGGGTCACTGTCCGCCGGGCCCACACCGGACAACTTCCCCCGCCTGGGGTACGGACCACGCACCTACCCCGTGACCTACCCGACGCTGCTCGCGGCGTGGGAAGCGCTCTACCAGGCATCGTTCCCCGACTACGACGCCTTCGTGACGCTCGTGATCGAGGCGTACGGATCGGTCGAAGCCGGGATCGAAGCCGGCCTCCTCGACTCCACCGCGACGGCGACCCTGCTGTCGGGTGGGCTGAGCGCGTGGGTGCCCGACGACGGGAACTTCCTGCTCCTCGACCTGGTCACCCAGGACGGCACCCACATCTCGGTGCTCTCCCAAGGCGCGGTGTTCGTGGTCCGCATGGGCGGGGCAACCGAGACCACCGGCGTCGACGTGCCGCTCGAGCAGTGGCTGCGCCTGTCGTTCACCGTCAACGACGAGGCGACGCTCACCGTAAGCGTCACCGCCGGCGGTGGCAGCGACCTGCTCACCCGGGCCCTCGCCCTGGACTCGGTCCCCGTCGAGTTCGCCGGCGAGCTCGTCCCACCCAACCCCGGACTGTTGGTCGGCAGCTACTTCGACGACTTCCACGTCACGATGCGCATCGACTACGACGAACCGCCACCCGTCGTCGTCATCCCGCCGCTGCCACGCCGAACCGCCCACCCCACCCGCAGGTTCCCCCGCGAGGACGGCGCCGCCATGTCCTCGGGCCGGCGGCTCTACCCACCCCCGCGCAGCGCCCGGGCGTTCGGCGCTCAGCAATAACCCGCGCGACCTGACCGACCCCTCCCACACGACACCCTCGGAGGTGCCACCCATGCGTCAGGCCGAACACCACATCAGGCTCCCGGGCTGGGCGTGGTCCCTGATCCTCGCCGCCGGCGCCCTGGCCCGCGCCGTGCTCTACCCCGACTGGGCCAACCCCCTCATCCTTGGCGCCGCGTTGATCGCCATCGGCATCGCGACGTGGATCCTGACCGGCTCACGTTGGTCACCATGGCCCGCGTTCCTCGGCCACGTCGTGCTCCTGGCCATCGACATCACCGGACTCGCCACGATCATGACCACCACCTCGCCACACATCGAGTGGCTCGTGTTCTGGCTCCTGGTCAACTCAGCGATCCTCAACGTCGAACGCATCCTGTGCATCGGCACCAACATCGGCCGCCGCTAATGGGGGGTCTGGACCCCGGCGGACTCGCCGTCGCGATCGGCGGCGCCGTCGCCTCCATCATCGGCGCGTGGGCGCTGTACACGCGGGCCCGCATCGCCGGCGGCTCGGCCCTGCACGTGCTGCGGCGCGTGTGGGACTGGATCGAGACCTCCGGACTGCACGAGGACGTCCCACCCACCCTGGCTCGAGACGTCAGGCGCGAGCTTGAGAGCGGAGACCAACGTGACGCGGATGCTTGATCGGATCTCGGTGCAGCGCGCCGTGCAGCTCCTGGCGGTCGGGCTGGTGGCGCTGTTCGCCGCCGGCGGGTGGCTGGCACTCGACGTGCAGAGCTCGGAGAAGGTCGACACCAGCCAGGACGCCAAGATCGCCGTGGCCGACAGGCGGATCGCAACGGCCGAGGCCAACCTCGACGAGTTCGCGGCGTCGCTGGACCGTGCGAACGAACGACTCGAGCGGGCCGGGGAACCGGTGGTCCCGGTCCCCGACGTTGAGACCGACCCCGACACCAGCACCGACGGGACCGACAGCAGCGACGGCACCGATGGGGACCCCGGCCCGGCGCCGACCGACGCCCAGGTCAGCCTCGCGGTCCAGGCCTACTGCGCCGACGGGCGCTGCGACGGCGCCGACGGCAGGTCAGTGACCCGCGAGCAGGTCGCGGCCGCCGTCGCGGCGTACTGCACCAGCAACGGCCAGTGCCGCGGACCTGCTGGCCAGCCCGGCGACACCGGCCAAGCCGGCGCACCCGGCGCCCAGGGCCCACCCCCGACCGCCCAGCAGGTCGCGACCGCGGTCGACGGGTACTGCGCCGGCGGTGCCTGCACCGGCCCCGCCGGAGAACGCGGCCCCGCTGGCCCGGCCGGTGCCGACGGTGCACCCGGCCCTGTCGGCCCGGCTGGCACCGCCGAGCCCGGCACCTACAGCTGCCCCGACGGCCAGGTCATGCACGGCATCACCATCGGCGACGCCGGCGGCGTGACGCTCAACTGCCGCGAGCAGCCGGGCCTTCTCACGCCCTGATCCACTGCACCCGCCTCGCCGTAGCCCGCCTGGTCTACGGCCGCTCACCCCTGCCCAAAGGAGACACCGTGGAGACCAGCCAGCTGACCGGGTTCGCCCCGCTCACCACCAGCAGCCCCAAGCTGCACACCTGGACCGTCACCGACGACACCCGCATCCGCCTGCGCAACGGCTCGGCCGGGTTCCTCCTGGTCCACTTCGCGATCGGGTTCGACCGCCGTGTGGAGGACATCGACCACAACTACGCCGGCGGCCTCGACGACTGGGGCCACGCCTTCCGCGTCGTCCGGGGCTACTCCGAGCTCTCCCGCCACGCCTACGGCCTGGCCGAGGACCTCAACGCTACCGACCACCCCCTCGGCGTCGGCCACACCTACACCGCCAAGCAGGAGGCCAACATCCGCCGCCGCCTGCGCCGCTACGACGGGTGCATCCGCCACGGCATCGACTACCGGACCCGGGTCGACCCCATGCACGCCGAGATCGACCGGCCGCTCGCCGACTGCGAGCGCGTCGCCCGCGAGCTCATGAACACCCCGGTCGGCCGCTACATCCTCGAGCACAACCCCGGCCAGCGCGCGGTGATCCTGTCGTGACCATGCGCGAACGCGTCCGCGCCGGCGTCACGAAGCTGCGCGAGTGGGTCCAGCCCTGGGCCTGGATCACGCTGGTCGTCCTCAACGCCGACAACTACCGCAAGCCCGCGTGGCAGGTCGGCGTCGAGCTCCGCGCGATCGCGGCGTTCCTGCGCCCCGACTTCATCGACGTGATCGAGGCGCTCGGCAACGACCTCCCGGAGATCCGCGGTTACGTGCTGATCCGCGACCTCAGCACCCTGTCGAGGGCCAACATCGCCGCCTACGTCCGCGATGACCTGCCCCTGTCGCACGTGAGGTGGCACGACATGGAGCACGGCTGGCCCCGCATCGAGGGCCCGGCCCGCGACGCCCGAGGCAACCTCCGCATCCATGAGCCCCGGTCGTTCCTGACCTACCGGATCGCCCGGCTGCGCCGCGGTGTGGCGCACGACCCCGACCCGCGCGCCAAGGGCGGCGCCCGCCGCGAGCACCGCCGCAAGCTGACCCGCTGGCTCGTGGCGCACCCGCTGTGGCCCCTGCTCCTCGGCGAGGACTCCAACGGCAACGCCCCCGTCTTGCTCCGTGCAGTCCGCAAGGTCGCGCGGCTCCGGCGGTTAGGCAGGCGAGTCGACACCGCGCTCGGCCGCGGCCTCATTCACGGCCAGGCCACTTACCTCACCGAGGTCCCACGCACCGACGCACGCGGGTCCGTCCGGTTCATGGGCGACCACAAGGGCTTCCTCGTCGTGCGCGCCAAGGTCGCGACCCGCTTCCTGCGTCCCCGCCAGCCCCGCCACACCGACCCCCGACTCAGCGAGGTCCTGTCATGACCCTCACCCAGCGCATCACCCGCGAGCCCGCGCTCATCACCAGCGCCATCCGCGCAGTGCTCTACTGCGCCGTCCTGTTCGGCCTCGACCTGACCGTCGAGCAGATCGCTGGCGTCCTGCTGGCTGTCGAGGCCGTCTTGGCTCTGCTCACCCGAGCGGTCGTCACCCCGTCCGCGGAGGTCGTCGCCTCCCGCAAGCCCGGCGACCCCATCGCGGTGGCCGGGCCGGCCACTGGTGTTGCTGCCGACGGTGAGCCCGTGGTGGTCCGCGCCCTGACCTGACCCTCGACGGCTACGCTGCCGCCTCGGTAGCCTCCGACACCACCGCCCCGCCCTCCGGTCCCGAGCCGGGAGGCGGGGCGGTTTCGTGTGTCCCGAGCCCTTCACCTCAGCGGCGTGACGGGCCACGCTTCACCCATGGACCCGCTGCTCCTCATCACCCACCTCGGCGCCGCCGTCGGCGGAGGCCTCATCGTCTACGCCCGCATGACCGCCCGCCGCTGACTGCACCGCCTGGAATGCACGCGCGGCCGCGGCCTGCTCGACGTGGTCGCGGCGAAACCACACCCGCCGGCCTCGCCGCACGTGCGGGATCAGGTCGTGATCGGCCCGGTACCGCATACCCGTCGGCGTCAGCCCCAGCACCAGGCCCGCCTCGGTCGCGCTCAGCCACACCTCGCCGTCGTCCGGCGGCGACCATATCGGCGGCGCGGCCCGCGCCGCGCGTCGCTCCTCGGCCTGGCGGCGCTCCTCCGCGCGCTCGACCGCGACCCGCTCGACGTCCTTGCGACACAAAGACGGCAGCCGGCGACCCACCTGTGCGCGCGACCGGATCCGTCCCGCCTTGACCAGCCCGGTCACGGCCCCGCCTGAGCACTCGAGCAGCGGCATCGCCTCGACGTAGGTCATCCACCCCGCGTCGTCCCGAGCCCCACCCACGGCCGACAGGGTAGTAGCCACCCGACGAAGCAACCTGTGGACAACCCTGCTGGTCCTGTGGAAAAGGGTCGAGGAAACGTGGAAAACGCTGCTCAAGAATGCCGCAAGTTTGCGGGACTTCGGTAATACTTCGTCGCATGACGACGACGCACGAAGACATGACCCCGCTCGAGCGCGCCGCCTCCCTATACGCTGACTACCAGTCCATCACGGTGGTCGCTGAGATCGGGTCGCTCGCCGCGCTTGTCCGCGAGGAGGAGCAAGAGCCGCGTTGGTACGGCGCGCCCGCTGTAGGACTCGTCGTCTCGGGTTAACCTTCGCCGGTGCCTTCTTGGACCGACTTAGTCAACCAGTTCGGGGCGATCCCGGATCCGCAGGCTCGCGGCGACTGGCTCAACACCAGTCGAGAAGCGATGGTCACTGACCTGTCGAGCAGGCTCGGTGGGCGAAACGTCATCTTCTACGGCTCAAGCTTCTTACAGAAGGCCGCACCGCAGAACGCGATCGCCATCAGCGGCGAAGACCTAAACGGGTTCATGGCGGTGATCTACGGCATGGATTGGGACAAGGGCCTCACCTTGGTTCTCCACACACCCGGCGGTGACCCGACTGCCGCCGAGACGATCGTGCAGTACCTGCGATCTAAGTTCACGAGCTTCGAGGTCATCGTGCCTGCCCTCGCGATGTCGGCTGGGACCATGATCAGCCTCGCGAGCGACCGCATCTTCATGGGTCGCCCGAGCCAACTCGGTCCCATCGATCCACAGTTCATCATGAACGGACGACCGGTGTCAGCGCGAGGCGTCGTGGAGCAGTTCAAGCGAGCGGAGAGAGAGATCCTCGCGAACCCAGCCGCCGCGCACGTCTGGGCCCCGATTACTCAGAGTCTCGGTCCCGCACTTCTGCAGGACGCGCAGAACGCGCTCGACTACTCCGAGCAGATGGTCGGGAAGTGGCTCGCGAGCTCCATGTTCAAGGGCGATCCCGCGGCCGCGGCGAAGGGCGCAACTGTGGCTCACCACTTCAACGACGCGTCCACCCACAAGTCTCACGGTCGCCGGATCGACGCTGACGAGGCCCAGGCTCAGGGCGTTCTCGTCGAACGTCTCGAAAGCGATCAAGAGCTGCAGGAGTCCGTGTTGTCGCTTTACCACCTCATGACGATCGTTTTCGAGCACACCCCCGTCACCAAGATCATCACCTCGAGCACCGGTCAGACGTGGATCAAGAACCTGCCCGGTGGCCCCTAAAGACAGTCCGTTCCAGCCGGTATCCCTGCGTCCCACAGTCGGCGTGCCGTTCTACGCTGAGGGCCGTGAAGATCCTCGCCCGCTCCCGACCCCACGGCGACTCCACCGCCGACAGCCACGAGTGGACCGTCGAGGCCGACACCTACGAAGCCGCCCGCGACGAGGCCCGCCTGGCCGTGCCCCAGGGCTGGGACCTGCTGTCCGTCCAGACCCTCGAGCCCTGACCATGGCCGGCGGCAGGGGCAAGCCCGGCGGCATCCCGCTGCACCAGCGCAGCCGCCCCGACCCCGCCCGGCCGATCGTGCAGCTGCACAGCACCGTCAACCGCCCGACCCACCACCGCCCCGGGCCCGGCCGCAACTACGGCGAGACCGCTACCTACCGCGACCTCGGCGCACCCGACGGCGCGCGTCACGTCTTCGTCACCACCGAGGCCGGCCGCAACCCCGGGCTGCTCACCGGGTGGCGCAAGCCCGAGCAGCTCCCCTGGGAAGGACACGTCATCCACCCCCGTCTGCACGAAGGCCGCTGGGTCCTGGTCGACGAGTGGGTCCTTGCCAGCAGCATCGACCCGGCATGACCTAGATCAGTTCTCGCACGCTGTACCGTCCTTGTCGCGGTCGAGGTTGGCCTTGTTCGCGGCGTACACACGCTGCGCCCGCTTGCCGAACGCCGGTCGACTGTTCCCGTCGCGCACCTGCTTCTGCGCAGCGGCCGCGCTTCGAGCGACTCCGTTGGGGAAGTCCTTGGTGAGCTTGGAGCACGAGCTGTACTTGGTCGCGGCCTCCGCAGGGCCGGCCACGACGGCGCCGACGAGCGGCGCGGAAACGAGAGTGAGTGCGACGAGCGATGCCTTGATGCGCATGAACCGAGTCCGATCTCTGGAGGTTGAGCAGCTGACACTAGGGCGGCGATCGACCTCGTGCAGCCGATCGGAGGATCTGTCGGTGGCCGCACCTAGCGTCGACGTCATGCTCCCTTCGACTCGCGTCGACCTCCGCAAGCGCGGCCACCTCACCGACCTCGAGGTCGCCGTCCTCGACTTCGAGCGTGGCTGGTGGAAGTACGCCGGCGCCAAGGACACCGCCATCCGCGAGGCCTTCGGGCACACCTCGGTCCGCCACTACCAGTTGCTGAGCGCCCTGATCAACCGCCCCGAGGCGCTCGCGCACGACCCGTTGCTAGTGCGTCGGCTGCTGCGGCTGCGTTCCGAACGCCAGCGCCAGTGGTCTGCTCGGCGCCTCGATCTCGATGCCTAGCTGCTGGGGACCTCGATGTTTGACGGGTCGGGGCGTCCCTGCTTCTCCCAGGAACTGAGCATTCGGCGTACTGCGTCATCGACGCAGTTGGTGTACTCCGGCGAGTTGAGACTCTCGACGCCGAAGGTGCAGAAATAGAAAGGCTGGTCGCGGAAGTAGTCCTCGGCGGTCTGTCGTTGCTCCTGGCGCTCCTGAGAGTCCGGCGCGGAACTGTCCTTCACAAAAGTGGAGTAGACGAGTACGGCAGCGATGACGAGGACGCCCGCTGTCAACAGGCCGAGCATGAGCTTGGTCCAGTCAGTTGGCTGGGAGTGACGTTCCACGGCGCCAGTCTCTCCCAGGGTGATCAGCGTCGCACTACAGGTTGTCCATCGGTGACCGACCGCGGTACGCCTCCCGGGCCCGCTGCGCCCGCCCCGCGGCGCCATAGCGCTGCAGCATCTGCCGAGACCGCCACCCCGCCAGCTCCATCAGGTCGCCCTCCGACCCGCCACCGCGCAGCCATGCGTCAGCGAACCCGTGTCGGAACATGTGCGCGTGCAGCTTCGGCAGCCCGGCCTGCTTCCCGCGCCGGCGCAGCATCTGCTTCACGGCATCCGCCGTCATCGCCCGCCCGTCTCGCCCCGACAGCCACAGCCACGGCTGCTCGGCGTACGGCTGACGACCACGGATCCGCAGGTACCGGTCCAGGGCCCGCGCGGTCCGGGCCCCGAACGGCACGACCCGCTCGCGCCGGCCCTTCCCGGTGACCAGAAGTGTCCGCTCCCGCAGGTCGAGATCCTCGACCCGGGCCAGCGCCAGCTCGGACAACCGGAGCCCGGTGTCGGCGTAGGCCAGAATCAGCGCCTCGTCGCGCCGGTCGACCAGCAGGGGGCCGGAGCACGCGGCGATCACGTCGCGCAGCTGCTCGACGGTCAGGAACTGCACGACCTTCTCCGGCAGCGCCGGGGCGGTGACGTTCGCCATCGGGTTGGCTGGGATCTCGCCCTCCTCGAGGCACCAGGCGAAAAAGGACCGCAGGCCGTCCCACCGGGTGCGTGCGGTCGCGGCGGACCGGGTGTCGATGAGCTCGACGATCCAGGTACGCAGCAGGGGAGTGGTGACGTCCTCGGGGGCCAGGTGCTGGTCGTGGTCGAGGAGCCAGCGGACAAAGAGGTCTAGAGAGGAGCGGTAGTTGTCGACGGTGCGGGGGCTCTTGTTCTCGGCCTCGAGGGTCAGGCACCAGGAGTCGAGGAGTGCGGTGAACGCGGGGATGGTGGCCACGGTGGCTGCTTCCGGGAGTGGTCGGACTAGGGGATCGGCGAACGCTGTGCGTTCGTCAGTGTGTTCGACCCCACCGACAGTCCTGCTGAATCACCGCAGGTCACCGGCCCTTTGGGCGGGTGATGGTGGGCGCGGAGGGGATCGAACCCCCGACCACCTCGTTGTAAGCGAGGGGCTCTACCGCTGAGCTACACGCCCGTGGTGCGCTCGGGCACCGGCGGTACAGCGTACAAGGCGCGCGCCGGCGCCCGCCTGCGGCGTGGGGGTCGTGACGTCGACGGATCGTCCCGTCGAAAAACACACGCAGATCGACCAGTCGCCACGGCTGTCGGCGCCGAAACATGTGTGAGCCGGCTTACACGTCCGGTCCGACCCCTTGCCTGGGAGGCAGCACGCACATGAGTGACACCAGCAGAAGGAAGTTCCTGGCCGCGGCCGGCGTCGGCGCCGCCGCGTCCGCCGCGGCGCTCGGCACCGCCGGCTCGGCGCAGGCCAAGCCCAGCCCGACGCGAGCCACGGAGCCCGTGCTCGCCCTCGTCGACGACCCCGCCAAGGGGACCGTCCGCCTGCTGGTCGGGGAGCGTGAGGTGGTCGTCCACGACCGCGACCTCGCCACCCGGCTCCTCAACGCGGCGGGAGGCAAGTGAGATGAGCTCCCACCGCGAAGCACCGGAGATCGCCAAGGACCCTGCCGCCGACGGCACCGACACCTACGCGTTCATGCACCCGACCGAGCCCAACCAGGTCGTCATCATCGCCAACTTCATCCCGCTGCAGCAGCCCAACGGCGGGCCCAACTTCTACGAGTTCGCCGACGACGTGCTCTACGAGATCAAGATCTCCAACACGCAGAAGTGCGTCGCCGACATCACCTACCAGTTCCGGTTCAAGACCACGATCCGCAACCCCAACACGTTCCTCTACAACACCGGGCCGATCGACAGCCTCAAGAGCGAGAACTTCAACCGCCCGCAGACCTACAGCGTGGTCCGGATCAAGGACGGCAAGTCCCGGGCGATCACGGGCAACCTCCCGGTGCCGCCGTGCAACGTCGGCCCGCGCAGCACGCCCAACTACGCGAAGCTCGCCAACGCCGCGACCAAGACGGTCGCGGGCCGCAAGTTCTTCTGTGGCCAGCGCGGCGACGCGTTCCAGGTCGACCTGGGCAGCATCTTCGACCTGGGGGCCCTGCGTCCGTTCGGCAACCTGCACCTGCTGCCGATGGCGGCCATGGACGGCATCAACTCGGTGCAGTCCTACAACGTGCACACGATCGCCATCCAGGTGCCGTCGAGCGAGCTCACCAGGGACGGCAAGGACCAGGACGGCGTCATCCTCAACCGCCGCAACACCATCGGCGTGTGGGCGACGGCGAGCCGGCGGTCGGCGCGCGTCTTCAACAAGGCGAAGGGCAAGTTCGGCGGCACGGGACCTGCGGTGCAGGTCTCGCGCCTCGGCAACCCGCTGGTCAACGAGGTCCTCATCCCGATGGCCGAAAAGGACAAGTGGAACGCCTCGGAGCCCAAGGACGACAAGGTCTACGAGAAGTACGTCAACAAGCCCGAGCTGGCGGGGCTCCTCCCGGTGCTCTACCCCGACGTCTTCCCCAACCTCGCCGCCTACACCAAGCCGCGCGCCGACCTCAACGCGATCCTGCTGACCGGCATCCCGACCGGGGTGGTCCCGGGCTTCCGCAACTACACCGGCCCGGTCAAGGCCGACATGCTGCGGCTCAACATGGCGGTGCCGCCGGCCGAGACCGAGAACAAGCTCGGCATCGTCGGTGGCGACCTCGCGGGCTTCCCCAACGGCCGCCGGCTGGGTGACGACATCACGGCCATCGAGCTCAAGGCCATCGCGGGTGCGACCATCCCGCTGGTCGACCCGGACTACGAGGTCGACGGCGCGGCGGGCCTGCTCGAGGACGGCACCACCGCCGAGGGCAAGCCCAAGCCGGCACTGCTGGACCGGTTCCCGTTCATGCCGCTGCCGGGCAGCGGCTACGACACGGTGCCGGGCACCTCCACCGCGTCGTGACCGAGGAGCGCCGGCCCGACTCGCCCGAGAACCCGTTCGCGGGCACCGGGCCGGTGGTCCTCGACATCGGCGGAGACGTCGGCGCGGTCATCGTCACCATGCCGGCCGAGATGGTCGGCTCGGAGGTCGACATCGTGGCCGCCGACGTCGACCTCGGGGCCGCGATCGGGACCGACGAGCACGACCACGACGACCACGGTCACGGGCATGGCCACGGCCACGGCCACGGGCACGGGGACGGCCATGGGGCCCGCCCCCATGTCGCGGTCGTACGCCGTCCACTGCCCGACGGCAGGTTGATCCCGACGCTCGTCTACCCCGAGGTCGTCGAGGGGCGCTACCGGCTGCTGCCCAAGGGCACCAACGAGGTCGTCATGGAGGTC
>CALRVO020000024.1:0-15713 GCA_943371595.1 Sphingomonas paucimobilis | reverse complement strand
GTCACCGTCGACCTGCCGGCCGGTGCGGCCGCCGACGCGGCCGGCAACCCCAGCGCCGAGGCGGACCGCCTGACCGTCCTCGCCGACGCCAGTGCGCCGACCACGACCCTCTCGACCACGGCGGCCGACCCGACCAACGCCGCGTCGATCACCGTCGACGTGGTGTTCTCCGAGCCGGTCACCGGCCTGACGCTCGACGACCTCGCCGTCACCGGGGGCAGCGCCTCGGCGCTCACCGGCACCGGTGCGACGTACGCCGTCACGCTCACCTTCGACCCCGCCGGCGACGGCGCGACCCTCACGGTGCCGGCCGGCGCCGCGAGCGACGCCGCCGGCAACCCGAGCAGCGCCGCGAGCCTCACCCGGGCCTACGACGGCACCGCGCCGGTCGTGGCCCTCACCCGCGGCCCGGGCCAGCCCGACCCGGTGCGCACCGACGAGGTGGTCGTCGTGGTGACCGCCAGCGAGCCGGTCGGCGACCTCGACCCCGCCGACGTGCTCGTCACCGGCCGCACCGGTGCTGGCTCGGTCGACGTCGAACGCACCGGACCGCGCGCGTTCGAGCTCACGGTGAGCGGCATGACGCGCACGGGTGCGGTCCAGGTGGCGCTCGCCGCCGGAGCGCTCAGCGACCCGGCCGGCAACGCCTCGGCCGCGACCGGCAGCCTGTCGGTCCGGTGGTCGACGACGACGCCCCCGACGCTCGGCGTGCTGTTCGACCACCGCTGCCTCGGCGCGAGCGGCGGTGCCGGCGTCATCGGCCTCCGGCTGACCTCCGCCGTCGCCTCGACGGTCTCCTTCGTCAGCAGCAACCCTGCCCTGCTCCCGTCGTCCCGGGTCCGACTGCTCGGGAGCAGCGACTCCCTGCGTCGGCGACTGCAGGTGCGCCCGGTCGCGGGCCGCTCCGGGGTCGCCCGCCTGACGGTCGTGGCCACCAACGTCGCCGGCACGAGCCGGCTCGTCGTGCGCGTCGTCGTCGGCACCCCGCGTGCCGACCGCATCCGCGGCACCGACCTGGCCGACATCGTCCTCGCCCGCGGTGGCGACGACGTCGTCACCGGCGGCGCCGAGCGAGACCTGCTCTGTGGCGGCACCGGTGACGACCGCCTCGAGGGCGGGGAGGGGCGCGACGCCCTCTACGGCCAGGCGGGCGACGACGTCCTCGTGAGCGGCGGCGCCCGCGACCGCCTCGTCGGCGGGCCCGGTGCTGACCGCCTCTTCGGGGTGCGGGGCCGCGACGAGCTCACCCCGCGGGCCCTGCGCTCCGCCCTCGGGTGGTGATCGGGCCCGTCGACCGATGAGTCTGCCGACCACTCCTGGTCTGTCCCGGCACACCCGCCCGTCCCGGCCGGCGTCCCCCGACAGGAGCATCCGGTGTCCTTCCAGGCCTACCTCGACGACGCAGAGAACATGTCCGGCAGGCTGCGCCTCGACGGCCTCGCCAACCGATGAGCGCGTCCGCGGGCGAGACCGCGCTCGACCTGACCTTCTCCGAGACCCTGCGCCGCAGCGACGCCAAGGGTGGCTGGACCTACGTCGTGTGGCCGGACTCGGTGGCGACGTTCGGCACGAAGGGTCGGGTCAAGGTGCGGGGCACCGTCGACGGGGTGCCGTTCGAGTCGTCCTTCATGGCCCTGGGTGACGGCACCCACAAGCTCCCGGTCGCCGGCAGGCTGCGCGTCGAGTCGGGCAAGCAGGAGGGCGACGAGGTCGTCATCCACCTCAGTGCCAGGCTGGGGTAGTGGCCCTTCCTCATCCCCGTCCCAGCCAACGCGTCAAGCCCGGTCCCGGCCAGGAGTCCTGCTGGGACTACCCGCGCCCGCCCGCGCTCGTCGTCTCGTCCGAGACCGTCGAGGTGGTGCTCGGGGGCGAGGTCGTCGCCACGACCACCCACTCCTGGCGGGTGCTCGAGACCAGCCACCCGCCGACCTACTACCTGCCGCGCGACGCGTTCGTCGCCGGTGCGCTGCGCGAGGCGGCCGGGTCGTCGCACTGCGAGTGGAAGGGCGCGGCGTCCTACTTCGACGTGCTCGGTGGCGGGAAGGTCGCGCCGCGCGCGGCGTGGACCTACCTCTCACCGACCCCGCGCTTCGCCGACCTGGCCGGCGCCGTCTCGGTGATGCCGGGCCAGGTCGACCGGTGCCTGGTCGACGGCGAGGTGGTGGTGCCGCAGGCCGGCGGCTTCTACGGCGGCTGGATCACCTCGCGGGTCGTCGGCCCCTTCAAGGGCGAGCCCGGCACCTGGGGGTGGTGACGGGGTCCGCGGTGCCCGCGGTCTCCGTCTGGGTGGGGAAAGGGCCGGCCTCGATGGCAAGGTGGGAGCCATGGCACTCCTGCACCAGGCATCGTTGACCCCGACCAAGCTCGAGGCCCTCGCGGCCTGGGCGCCGCACCGCCCGTGGTTCGCCGGGAGCGGCGACCTGGCGATCCTCGGCGCCTACCGCTTCGACGACCCGGCCGGCGAGGTCGGCATCGAGACGTTCCTGGTGCGCGCGGGGGAGGGACCCGTGCTGCAGGTTCCGCTCACCTACCGCGGTGCGCCGCTGGCCGGGGCCGACGACGCGCTCGTGTGCGAGATGGAGCACAGCGTCCTGGGGCCGCGCTGGGTCTACGACGGTTGCGCCGACCCGGCGTACGTCGCCGCGCTGGCAACCACCGTGCTCACCGGGGGTCGCGAGGCGCCGCTGGAGGTCCAGCAGGCCGAGGGTGAGGTCGCGACCCGCGAGACCACCACCTTCGCGACCGGCAGCGGCGTGCCGGGCACCGAGGTGCCCGCCATCACCGAGGTCACCCGTCGTGAGGAGGGCGAGTGCACCGTGCTCGCCGCGGGCGGGCTCGAGCTGACCGTGTGCCGGGTGGTCACCCCGCCCACCACGATCAACATCGACGGCGCCCGCACGCTCACCGGTCGCTGGCCCGACCGCAGCGAGCCGACCCTGCTCGCCCTGGTGCGCTGAGCCTGCTCAGCTGAGCGGGACCCGGCGGCGCGTGGGGCCGGCGTCGTAGACGGCGAGGGTGGAGCGGGCCCTGCTGCCCGTGAGGGCGCTGACCTCGACGGTGAAGCGGGTCAGGTCGGGCCCCTTCCCCAGGCAGGAGCGCAGCAGGGACACCTGCACCGTGTCCCGACGCAGGTCGGTGCGGTTGCGCAGCAGGCACGGGTTGCCGTCGTACAGACCGTCGAGGTCGACGGACAGCAACGACTTGGTCGCCTGGCGGTTCGGGGTCCGCGCCAGCGTCGTGCGCAGCGAGAGGTCGCGCCGGCCGTTGCTGGCGTACCACTGGACGACCTGCCGCAGCTCGGGCCCGGGCCGGTGCACGTCGAGGACCCTGCCCAAGGTGTAGGTGAAGCGGACGCGCTCGCCGACGACGGAGACCACGGCTCGTCGTAGGTCGCCGTAGGGCTGAGCGGCCATGACCTGCGGGTCGCGGGGGGCGACCCGCTCCTGGTCGCGCGCCGGGTCGGTGAGGGTCGTGGCGGTGGTGGTCGTGGTCGTGGTGGCAGCCGTGGTCGCGGCCGGCGCGCCGGGGTCGGTCCCGGCGTCGATCGACGTCGTGCCGGAGTCGATGACCGCGGCGAGGCCGAGGCCCCCGACCACCACCACCAGGACCGCGGCGACGCAGCCCAGGAGCCGACGGCGGTTCCGGGGGTTCCGGGGGCTGCGGGGGCTGCGGGGGCTGCGGGGGCTCCGGGGAGTCGTCACGGGACCGGCTGGTCGTCGTCGCGCGGGCCGAAGATGCCGACCGCGGCCACCGCGTCGTCGCCCAGCCCCGCCGCACGCAGCTGCGCGCGCGAGCGCCGGGAGAAGAGCGCGCGGAACAGCTCGTAGGGCTCGACCGTGCCGATCAGGTCGGGAACCCGCTGCGGCGCGACCGCGTCGACGACCGGCGTCCAGAGGTGGTCGGGCAGGCGGCCGAGGCCCAGGGCCTCGTGCAGATCGGCGTGGTGCACGGCGATGTCCCACACGATCGCCGGGCGCGGGTTGTCGACCGTGGAGTGCGCGACGGCGTCGGCGTTGGTCTGCAGCTCGTGCACCAGCTCGTCGACCGGCAGCTGCGCACGTTCGCCGACGTGGCGGGCCGTCCACTCCGGACCGGGGGCGTCGTCCATCCGGCCGGTCACGACGTCGGCCGCGCCGCCGGCGAGGTGCGCGAGCAGGTCGTGCACCGTCCAGGCCGGGGTGGCCGGCACGGTCGCCGCCCGCTGCGCGTCGGTCAGGTCGTCGGCCAGCGCGCCGAGTGCCGTCACGTGGTCGCGGTAGAGCTGGCCCCAGTCGGTCATGGGCCGACCGTAGTCACGGGGGACGGGCCGCGGTAGAAACGCGACGAGGAAAATGTTCTCGGGACCTGTCGGATCCTCGCCGACCCGTTCGTGGTGGGGGTGTCGGACGGCCACCCGGGCCCACCGACACCCACCCGAGGAGCGCGACATGCCGCAGTACTTCCTGGCCGTCAACCACGACGAGGCCGAGGCCGCCCGCCTGTCCGCGCTCACGCCCGAGCAGATGCAGCCGATGTTCGAGGCGGTCGGCGCGTTCAACGACCAGCTGCAGGAGGCAGGCGCGTGGGTCTTCGCCGGCGGGCTCGAGGGCGTCGAGTCGAGCACGGTGGTCGACGGCACCGGTGACCGCCCGGTCATCACCGACGGTCCCTACTCGGAGTCCAAGGAGTTCCTCGGCGGCTTCTGGATCATCGAGGCCGACGACCTCGACGAGGCCCTCGACTGGGCCGCGCGCGGCTCGAAGGCCTGCGGCGGGCGGGTCGAGGTCCGACCGTTCCAGTCCGAGCCGACCGAGCCCGCCTGACGTCGTCGGTGGAGGCGATCGAGCGGGTCTACCGCGAGGAGTTCGGCCGCGTGGTCGCGTCGCTGACGCGGCGCTTCGGTGACATCGACGTCGCCGAGGACGCCGCCGGCGAGGCGCTGCTGGTCGCGCTCGAGCGGTGGCCGGTCGACGGCGTACCCCCCAACCCGGGGGCGTGGCTCACCACCACCGCCGCGCGCAAGGCCATCGACAGGATCCGCCGCGAGTCCCACCGCGACGCCAAGCACCAGGCCGCCCTGGTCATGGTCGACGACACCCCCCACGAGCCCACCGGGCCGGTCGAGGACGACCGGTTGCGGATGGTCTTCACCTGCTGCCACCCCGCCCTGGCCCCCGAGGCGCAGGTGGCCCTGACCCTGCGGCTGCTCGGCGGGCTCACCGTCGCCGAGATCGCGCACGCCTTCCTGGTGCCCGAGACGACGATGGCCCAGCGGATCACCCGGGCCAAGAAGAAGATCGCCGCCGCCCGCATCCCCTTCCGGGTGCCGTCGGCAGACGACCTGCCGGAACGGGTGTCCGGGGTGCTCGCCGTCGTCTACCTGGTCTTCAACGAGGGCTACCTGTCCAGCGCCGAGGCGACGTCGGTGCGCGACGACCTCACCGCCGAGGCGATCCGGCTCGGCCGGCTGCTGCGCTCGTTGCTGCCGCAGGTGCCCGAGGTGACCGGGTTGCTCGCGCTGATGCTGCTCACCGAGGCCCGCCGTCCGGCCCGGCTCTCCGCCGACGGGGTGCTGGTGCCGCTGCACGAGCAGGACCGCGGTGCCTGGTCGCGTCCGCTGATCGAGGAGGGGCAGGCGCTGGTGCGCGAGTGCCTCTCGATCAACCGGCCCGGGCGCTACCAGCTGCTGGCGGCGGTCAACGCCGTCCACGACGACGCCCGCGCCGCCGCCGACACCGACTGGGTGCAGGTCGCCGCGCTCTACGACCAGCTGGTCCGGCTCGACCCGAGCCCGATCGTCCGGCTCAACCGGGCCGTCGCCGTCGCCGAGCTCGACGGGCCCGAGGTCGCGCTGGCCCTCGTCGACCGGCTGCCGCTCCAGCGCTACCACCCGTGGCACGCCACGCGCGCCGACCTGCTCAGACGCCTGGGCCGCTCGGCCGAGTCGCGGGCGGCGTACGACGCAGCGCTGGCGCTGATCGACAACCCCGCGCAGAGCGCCTACCTCACCCGCCGCCGGGACCAGCTGTCCGGCTGAAGTGGCTCGCGTACGACGTGGTGCCGACGGCGATCGAGTAGGTCTCGTAGTAGTCGGAGACCCCACGCCGCTGGGCCTCGCGGTGGCGGGGATGGTCGCGCCAGCCCCGGTGGGACGCTTCGTCGGCGAAGGTCACCACGGTGCACCGCTCGCCGTCGTCGGCCACGAAGGTCTTGGTCTCGACGAAGCCGGGCATCTCGCGGGCCAGTCCGGCGACCACCGCCAGCTCGTCGCCGTACGCCGCCCGCGCGGCCGGGTCGTCACGCAGCCGGTTGCGGAAGACGGTGACGACCTGGCCGGCGGCGGGCGGGACGCGGTGCATGACGCCATCGTCGCGCACCTCGCGCCCGCCCACCGTGGGACGTCTGTGGCCGTCAGCCGTGGACGCGGTCGACCTGGTCGGGCACCACCGAGCCGTCGGGGCGTCGGACGGGTCGCTCGCGGCCGCGAGCGTCGGTGTAGGCGGTCGTCGAGCAGGGGTAGGGCTCGGCCTGCTGGGGCAGCGGCCGGATGAACATCGGGTTGACCGCCCAGCGGCCGTCGGCGTCGTCGTAGGCCACGCACATCAGCTCGGCGCTGTTGCGGTTGAGCACGACGTGGACGCCGACGGCGTCCTCGAGCATCGAGACGTCGGTGGTGGCGTCACCGCCGGCGATCGCCGGGCGCAGCCGCGGCGGCGCCGGGCGCAGGGCGCGCGGGCCCGTGATGCCCAGGACGCGCTTGTTGACGAAGCACCGCTTGCCGTCGACGTAGGTCATGATCGCGTCGCCGCGGACGCCGCCGCACGGCTCGAGGTGGCCGCTGAGCCGGCCGTCGCGGGTGAGCCGCTGGGTGACGCCGATGGTGTGGGCGCGGTCGATGCCGACACCGCGCCCCCAGACGTCGGCGAACTCCTTGGGCGAGGCCGACACGATCCACGGCTCGATGCCGGCGCGCTGGAGGGTGCGGACCAGGTCGCGCATCGCGGGGTAGTAGCGGATCCACGCGGTCTCGCGGCTGGAGCCGACCTTCTGGGTCGCCCCGACCGGCGCTCGCAGCGCGGCGGCACGGGCGCGGCTCGCGAGGCGGCGGACCTGGGCGGGGGTGTAGCCCTGCAGGATCTGGCCGACCCACGCGTAGGCGGCCTCCATGCGACGGTGGTGGTAGCCGGCGAAGACCGCCCGGCCCCCGGTCGTCTCCTGCTCCTTGCGCACCGACAGGATCTCGTCGGCGCACCGCACGTCGGTGCTCGTCGGCAGCGGCCGACCCGGGCGCGCGAGACGCCCGCAGGCCTGGCGCAGGGCGCGGGCGCCGGCGTCGGTCATGTAGCGGCTCGTGGTGTGCCAGTCGCGCCGCGGCGGCTGGAGGATCTTGTCGTGGCGCAGCATCCAGAAGATCGTCTGGTCGGAGATGTCGTTCTTGATCATCGTGTTGTCCCAGTCGAAGACCGCGTAGGGCTGGGCCGCGGGCGGCTTGCCGTCGGCCCACCCGCACCGACCACGTCGGTCGATGACGCGCTGGATCAGCCGGGCGTTGTCGCCGTACCAGCGGTCGGGGCGCGCGAGCTGTGGGCAGCGCGCAGGCCGCTCGGTGGCGGTGGCGGCCGCGGTTGCGGACGAGGGTGGGGCGGCTGGACCGGCGCCCGCGGTGGCGGGGACGGCGAGGGTGCCGGTGACGGCGACGGCCCCTGCCACGGTGAGCGTGGCGAGCAGCAGCCGGAATGACGGTCGACGCATGGTTCCTCCCGAGAACGTGTCTGTGTCGTCTCGCACGGTGCCACAGCGCACCGACAGAGGGGGACGACGCCGGGGGTGGGTCGCCACTATCGAGGAGGCCGGCGACGGGGGAGTCTCCTAGGGTGTCGGGGTGACCCCCGAGACCCTCGAACCCCTGACCCTGCCCCGTGACCCGGCCGCGTGGGACGACTGGGTGCGGGCCCGCGCCGAGAGCGGCCTGGCCCGCGCCGCCGCGCTCGTCACCGAGCTGCGCGAGACGCCGCCGGGCGACGCCCTCGAGGTGCTGCGGCGCTGGGACGCGGTGTCGCTCCAGCTCGGCAACGTCGCGGCGATGGGCTCGCTGTTCGGCAACGTCCACCCCGACGAGGCCGTGCGCACCACCGCCGAGAAGGCCGAGCAGGACGTCAGCCGGGTCAGCACCGAGCTCTCGCTCGACGCCGGCCTCTACGCGCTGTTCGCCGGGCTGTCCGAGGACGGGCTCGACGAGCAGGCCCGCCGGTTGCTGGCCAAGGTGCGCCGCGACTTCACCCGCGCCGGCGTCGACCGCGACGACGAGACGCGCGCCCGGATCACCGCGATCCAGGAGCGGATGACCGAGCTCGACCAGGAGTTCAGCAAGGCCGTGCGCGACGACGTCCGCACCATCCGGGTCGCCCCCGAGCGCCTCGCCGGGCTGCCGGCCGACTGGCTCGAGGCCCACCCCGCGGGCGACGACGGGCTCGTCACGGTCACCACCGACTACCCCGACGCCGTGCCGGTGCGCCAGTTCGCCCACGACGCCGACGTGCGCCGCGACATGCTCGACGCCTTCCTCAGCCGCGGCTACCCGACCACCGAGCCGCTGCTGAAGGAGCTGTTCGACCTGCGCCACGAGCTGGCGACGCTGGTCGGCTTCGCCGACTGGGCGGCCTACGACGCGCAGGTCAAGATGATCGGGGAGGGCCCGGCGATCGCCGAGTTCATCGACAAGATCGCCGACGCCGCGCAGGAGCCCATGGCGCGCGACCTCGGCACCCTGCTCGAGCGCTACCGGCAGGACGTGCCTGACGCCGAGCGGGTCGTCGCCGCCGACGCCGCCTACTACGAGGAGCTGGTCCGCAAGGAGCAGCTGCAGGTCGACTCGCAGAAGGTGCGCACCTACTTCGCCTTCCCGAAGGTCCGCCAGGGCCTGCTCGAGGTCACCGGCCGGCTCTTCGGGCTGCGCTACGACGAGGTGCCCGACGCCGCGGTGTGGGACGCCGACGTCACGGCGTACGACGTGGTCGACGCGGCCTCCGGCGACGGCCTCGGCCGGATCTACCTCGACCTGCACCCGCGCGACGGCAAGTACAAGCACGCCGCGCAGTTCACCCTCACCGACGGCGTCGCCGGCCAGCAGCTGCCCGAGGGCGTGCTGGTCTGCAACTTCAGCCGCGGCCTGATGGAGCACGACCACGTCGTGACGCTCTTCCACGAGTTCGGGCACCTCGTGCACCACGTGCTCGGCGGCCACGTCGGCTGGGCGCGCTTCGCCGGCGTCGCGACCGAGTGGGACTTCGTCGAGGCGCCCAGCCAGATGTTGGAGGAGTGGGCCTGGGACCCCTCGATCCTGCGGTCGTTCGCCACCGACGACAGCGGCGAGCCGATCCCGACCGAGCTGGTCGAGGCGATGCGCGCCAGCGACGACTTCGGCAAGGGCGCCCAGGCCCGCACCCAGATGTTCTACGCCGCGATGTCCTACTACTTCCACGTCGAGCGGCCCGCCGACCTCACCGCGCGGATGGTCGAGCTGCAGGAGAAGTACTCCGCCTGGCCCTACCTCGAGGGCACCCACATGTTCGCCTCGTTCGGCCACCTCGGCGGCTACAGCTCGGCCTACTACACCTACATGTGGTCGTTGGTGATCGCCAAGGACCTCTTCAGCGCCTTCGACCCCGCCGACCTCTTCGCCCCCGACGTCGCCCGTCGCTACCGCGACCGGGTGCTCGCGCCCGGGGGCACCAAGGACGCCGCCGACCTGGTCGCCGACTTCCTCGGCCGGCCCTACACCTTCGACGCGTACGCCGCGTGGCTGGCCGGGTGAGCTCTGGCCGGGTGAGCTCGGCCCCCTCCTGATGTCGTCGGAGGACCAGTGCGACCTGGTGCTGCTGCCGCTGCCCGAGGAGGACGGCGGTGTCGCGGTGGACCGGGACGCGGTGGTCGAGCACCTGCGGTCGCGTCGCCTGTGCGCCGCGGTGGTCGACGGTGAGCGGATCGGCGTCGTGGGAGCCGTGGCGGTCAGGTTCGCCGTCCGGGACGAGCTCGTGGTGGCGGTGGACCCTGACGGCGCGGTGCACCCGGGGCCGGCTCTCGCCGACGTGGCGCTCGGCCTGGCCTACCGGGTGGGTGCCGCCGTCCACGTCGCCGACGTCGTGGTCGACCACCTCGGCCGGCTGCTCGACGACGAGCGGGTGCTCGCCGGCGTGGAGGTGTCGCCGAGGTCGCGGGTCGTCTCCTGCTGGCGTGACCAGGACCTGCTCCTGGCGCGGATGATGGCGGCCGAGCTCGGAGCGCACGGCGACGCCCACCTCGTGGACGGCTGGGTGGTCGTCGACTGGGACGACGGTGACGCGGTCCCCGATGCGCCGCTGCCGTTGCCGGGCCGCTGCCACCCGGTCGCCCACGTCAGCCGGGCCGGCGACCTGCGCTCGGTCCACCTGGCCGTGACCCCTGGCGCCGACTCGCTCGAGCTCACCTGGGTGCCCCGCCTGGCGCGGGTGCTCGACGTGCCGGCCGGCTCGCCGGCCGACGCCACGCTCGGCGCCCTCGAGGTCACGGTCGCCGACGACGACGCGGACGACTGGCCGTCGGGCCTCGACCCTGCCGTGCGCCCGATCCTGCGGGAGGTCCAGCGCGGTGCGGGTGACGGCTTCCTGGCGACGGCGGCCCGACACCTGTGGATCCCGCTGGTGGCCGCCGAGCTGGCCGAGACGCTCGACCCCGCCGCGCGCGCCGGCACGGCAGCAGGGACGGGAGCGCAGCCGGCGACCCGGGTCGGTGGTGGCAGTGCCCGGCAGCTCGCGTGGGAGCACGTCCGCACACCGGCGCCGGAGACCGACGCCGAGCGACGTCTGCGGGCCATGCCGCGGCGGGCGGTCGTCGTGGCGGTGGTGTCCAACCTCGTGTTCGCCGCCGTGCTGGTGGCGCTGGCGTCGTCGGTCGACTTCCGGTTCCTGCCCGAGTGGCTGCTCTGGGTCGCCGCGGCGCTCGCGGCGTTCAACGGGCTGTCCACCTGGTGGTTCCGACGACCCCGTCGGGCGTGACACCCCGGCAGGTGCCTCGCCCGACGGGCGGTCGTCCGCGGTGGGTGACCCGTGGGGTCAGCCGCGCTCGACCCGCGTGACGGCGTACGTCGTGGTGGGGGTCGGCGGGGTGCTGAAGCGCGCGTTGGGCAGGTAGAACGCGTCGCGCCAGCGGGCGATCGTCGTGGGCACGTCGAAGCCGGGCGAGGTGAACGACCCGCTCAGCCGGCCGGTGTCGCCGTCGGTGTCGAGGGTGAAGATGTCGACGACGTTGAGGCGGTTGCGCACGACGTAGAGGGTCCTGCCCTCGAGCAGCAGGCCGTCGCCGTTGGACACCGAGGCGCCGCCCAGGTCGACCAGCTCGGCCACGCCGGCGTCGGGGCCGGTGACCGGCACCCGGTAGAGCGTGCCGGCGGTGCCGTTGACGACGAGGAGGCCGGTGCCGTCGGGGGTCTCGGTGATGCCGTTGGCGCCGTTGGACCCGGCGGCCGGCTGCACCCACTCGCCGCTCAGCGGCAGGGTCTGCACGTCGGCCAGGGTCGGCACGCGGCCGTTGCGGAAGATCGGGACGCGGTAGAGCTGCGCGGCGCGCGAGTCGGTGAACCAGGCCGCGTCCTTGGTGAGCACGACGTCGTTGACGAAGGACGTGCCGGTGTTGACGGGCAGCGAGGCGAGGATGTCACCGGAACGGGCGTCGACGATGCGGATCGTGCCCGCGACGCCACCGGAGACGTAGAGGCGGTCGCGGGGGCCGACCTTGAGACCGACCGACGGTGAGCCCACGCCGGGGCCCTGGCTGATGACCTCGCCCTCCCCGGAGCGCAGGTCGGCGCGGTAGATGTCGCCGTCGAGACGCGACCCGAAGTAGCCGAAGCGGCCCTCGACCGCGATGCCCTCGGGCTGGAACCCGTCGGGCAGCGCGACCGAGGCCGGCGGCGGGTCGGCCGAGTTGGAGTCCGTGCCGGCAGTGGCGGTGGTGGCCGGGACGACCAGGGCGGCAGCCGTGGCGGTCGTGGCGACGATGGTCAGCAGCGAGCGATGTCCGAGTGTCATGGCGCCGACGCTAGGGAGCGCACATGAGAACGCGGTCACCCTTTGGTTGGTCGCGTTGGGGGGCGCTGGGGCCGCTGCCCAACCTGCGTCAGAACCAGCCGTGGGCGCGAAGCTCGCCCTCGCTGAGACCGAGCGCGTGCCCGACCTCGTGCCCCAGGACCTTGAGCACCCGCGGCGCCACGTCCTCGCGGGTCGTGCAGACCGCGAGGATCGGCACCCGGAACAGCGTGATCAGGTCGGGGAGGCTGCCGGGGACGCGGCTGCCCGTGGCCGTGTGGGGGATCCCGCGGAAGCTGCCGAGCAGCAGCGTGCCGGGCGCGGCCTCGTCGGGGCCCGGCTCCTCGCGCACGACGACCGCCATGTCGGCGACCAGCGCTGCGGCCTCGTCGGGCAGCTGGTCGAGGGCGTCGCGCACCAGGTCGTCGAACGCGTCCGGGGGGATCTCGTCGGGGTTCACGTCTCGATCGTGCCCCGGGGGCGGTGACGGTGAGGCTCAGATGGGCGCTACGACGCCTGGGCCTGCGGCGACCCCGGCCACGTCAGGACCAGGAGCGGGCCGACCACCGGGACGAGGAGCAGGACGAGCACACCGAGCACGCCGTGGGGCACCGTCACCCTGCCCCGGAGCAGCTGCACCAGCACCACCGCGACGAGTGCCACGTGCGCCAGGCACACCACGCCGAGCGTGACCTCGAGAGGGGTGGGAGACAGGGGGTCGAGCTCGTCGGTCTGGTCGGACATCAGGTGCTCTCGATCGCGGGTGGGCTGGGCTGGGGAACGTTAGTCGACACCTGGCACGTGTGGTGCCACCACCCGACGACACGCCGTGTCGGCGGTTCGCCGTACGCCGGGCCGCGCGCCGACGTACCGTGCGCTGTCGTCCTCGTGCCGTCCTCGGCCACACCTCTCGGGAGCCCCCTGTGCCTGTTCGCGCCCTGCGCCTCGCCGCCCTGACCACTGCGTCCGCGATCGTCACCACCACGGTGGGCCTCGGGACCCTCGTGCCGGCGACGGCCGACGACAGCCCCGCGCCCGTCACCGGCGACGACACCGTCACGATCCAGGCCCGCAGCACGAAGTACAGCGGCGTCAGCTTCATCGACGTCCTCGCCAACGACAGCGCTGCGTCCGGCGAGCCCCTCGAGATCTGCCGGGTGCGGGCTCCCCAGCGCGGGCTGTCGGTGGCCGAGGTGCAGCCCGACGGCAGCTTCAGCATCCAGACCCCCACCTCCGGCGTCAGCTTCGGTGGCGGCGGGTCCGTCGAGGAGGAGGGCGCTCGCGAGCGCCTCGCCGTGCTGCCGTGGGTCAACCGTGCCGGCACCTACCAGCTCACCTACTGGGCCTGCGACACCGAGCACCTCACGCCGGCCACCGTCACCGTGACGGTCAAGAAGACCCCCGAGGTCACCGTGCGCAAGGGCGACCGGCCGGGTCGGGTCCGCTTCGTCAACCCCGGCAAGACCCGGGCGGTGGTGTTCTACGGCGGCCTGCGGCGGCCGCGCCCCGACGGCGAGGTCCGACTGGCCCCCGGCGAGCGCGAGACGCGGCGCGTCACGCACCGTGCCATCCAGTGGTTCGCGTACTCCCCGCGGACCGGCGACATCGTGGGCCAGGGTGTCGTCCGCGGCATCCGCCTGCCCGGCTCGCGCGCGGTGGGAGGCGACGCCGCGGGCGGCGGCAAGGTGACGCTGACGCCCCGCCTGCTCCGCGTGTGGCGCAACGGCTGACCGAGCGTGCCGTCGGACCGGTCAGGGATGACCGGTCATCGAGGCGGCGTGTCCGTCGTCGCCGTCGCTGAGCCGGTCGGCGACGGAGACCACGAGCCCGCCGAGCATGAAGGCGGTGATGGCGGCGACGAGCGCGCCGGTGGCGATCGTCGGGATGAAGCGCCGTGGTCCGGTCGCCGGCCCCGTCGCCCCGTGGTAGGCGTGGGTCAGTGCGTGGCCCCTGCCGCGGGCGAGGAGGTGGCGGTTGACCGGGTAGGCCACGAAGGACGCCACCGTCAGGGCGATCATCATGCCGAGCCAGAAGACCGGGTTGACCAGTCCTGCGTCCATCGCGCCCGGGATGAGCGCCATGACCGCGTTGTCGGCGACCTCCATGCTGGCGATGGAGAGGGTGTCGGCGGCCAGCACGACGCTGAGGGCGGCCCCGACCCCGACCCCGGCCTTGAGCAACGGCAGCGTGGAGAGCGTGTAGCCGAACAGGAACGCCAGGCTGACGGACAGTGCGATGGTCGCAGCGTTTCCGAACCCGACGGCGGTGCCGATCATGAGCCCGGCGATCTCGCCGATGGCGCAGCCGGTGAGGCAGTGCAGGGTGGCGCTGAGCGCCATGGTGCGGCTGCTCATCGCGTCGTGCCCGGCGTGCCCGTCGTGGGTGGTGTGTGGGTGCGGGTGGGTGTCGTGGTGCATCGAAGTCCCTGACGTGATGGCGAGGGGGTACCCCGGGTGGGTATCTCGCTTTCACACGGAACATACCCCATAGGGGTACCCATTCCGCAAGGGTCGACTCGGTGCGCGTTCGTCGGTCAGGTGCGCATGGGGTCGGTGCTGGGGTCGTGGGCCCGGGCGTGGTGGTAGGGGCACAGCAGCTGGGTGGTGCGCAGATCGGTGCCTCCGCCCTGGGACCAGGGGATGGCGTGGTGGGTGTGGCACAGGTAGCCCGGCACGTCACAGCCCTGGTGTTGGCAGTGGTGCTGCTCGACGATCGCGGCCAACCGCTGCGCCGGTGAGTGGAAGCGGTACGTGCGACCCAGGGCGAGGACCTCACCGTTGGCGTTCATCCAGGCCGGGATCACTCCGGCTCCGCAGGCCATTCGGAGGAACTCGGTGTGGCTGATCCTCGTGCCGGTCTCCAGGGTGGCGGCCTTGACCTTGCCGGCCAGGATCTCCCAGTCACCCATGACCACCACGGTCGCGGACAGCCCACCGACCTTCGGCAGGCGGGCCGGGTCGTAGCCGCCGATCCACTCCACGAACGCCTGACCCATCCGCTCGGCCGACGGCGTCTTCCAGTCGTAGGACCCGGCCCCGTCCTTGGCGCGCACGTGCTTGGGGGCGGCCAGGGCGTGGAGCTGCTTGCGCAACGCATCAGCGACCGCGGTGGGGATCGTGAACCGGCCGCGGGTCAGTCCGTCGCCAGCGTTGGCCATCGACAACGAGGTCTTGGTCCGGGCCCTGGCTTCCTGGTCTTCCAGCGCCTTGGCCTCGCGGGCTTCCCAGCCGGTGGGGTCGAGGCGTTCCCAGATCGCCTGCCCCAGGCCGCTGAGATCATCGGCATCAGCACCGTGCGTGGCCTCGTGCAGGAGGAACGCCTCGGCCCGGGTCTGGTCGTGTGCGCTGACGCGTTCGGTCTCGAGGAGGGCGACCTGGTCGGCGATCGCCTGCGCCTGCTCGGCATGCAGGTCACCACGAGCGGTCGCGGCCCGGGTCGGCTCCAAGTCGCCCAGAGCGTCGGCGAGCTTCACCTTCGCGCGCGCCGTACGCCGGGTGACCCCGGTCGTGCGCTGGACCCACCGCGACACGTCGCGACACTGCGCCGCACCCGGCAGGTCGAGCACCTGGGCCTGGCCGATCGCCCGGGCCTCGACCTCGGCCACACCCGCAGCGACCCGCGCCGCCAACGCGACCACCCGGGTGGTCGTCTCAGCGTCCAGAGACCACACCG
>CALRVO020000023.1:0-15840 GCA_943371595.1 Sphingomonas paucimobilis | reverse complement strand
GAGCAGGGCGCCCAGCTGACCTACGGCAGCTACCTGCGCCTGCCGGTGCTCCTCGACGCCCAGCACCTGGAGTCCGACCCGCCGGCGCACGACGAGCTGCTGTTCATCACGATCCACCAGGTCTACGAGCTGTGGTTCAAGCAGCTGCTCCACGAGGTGGGGGCGGCGCGCGAGGCGATGACGGCGGGCGAGCTGTGGTGGGCCCAGCACCTGCTCGCCCGGGTGCACGTCATCGAGCGGGTCCTGGTGCAGCAGGTCGACGTGCTCGAGACGATGACCCCGCAGGACTTCCTGGAGTTCCGGCAGCGGCTCGCCCCGGCCAGCGGGTTCCAGAGCGTGCAGTTCCGCGAGCTCGAGTTCCTGTCCGGGGCCAAGGACCCGGCCTACCTCGAGCGGTTCCGCGGGCTGACGGTCGAGGAGCAGGACCGGCTGGGCCGACGCCTCGACGAGCCGACGCTGTGGGACGCCTTCCTCGCGGTGCTCCGCGCCCACGACCTGGCGGCGGGGGACGACGACGAGGTCGTCACGTCGCTGCGCACGGTCGCCCACGACCGCAACCGGTACGCCGCCGTGTGGGCTCTCGCCGAGGCCCTGCTGCAGCACGACGAGCTCGCGGCGAGCTGGCGGGCCCGGCACGTCGTCATGGTCGAGCGGATGATCGGGGCCAAGTCCGGCACCGGTGGCTCGAGCGGGTCGGCGTACCTGCGGGGGCGGCTGCCGCTGCAGTACTACCCGGTGCTGTGGGAGGTCCGCAGCCGGCTCTGAGTCGCGCCGGCGGCCCGATCTCGTGACCCTTTCGTGACGTGACCCGCCGGTAGCAGCCCGGCTGTTGTCGGTGTCACCCCGGGCACCTAACGTGACTCCCGTGTCAACGACGACGCACGACTCGGACAAGGCTGAGCTCCTCGCGAAGGCTGTCGCCCTCGCCCAGCACGGCAAGGGCAGCGGCGGCCCGCCGCGCGGCGAGGTCGAGGCCCTCCTGCAGGCCTACTTCCGCCACGTGCCGCCCGAGGACCTCGTCGACCGCTCCGAGGCCGACGTCTACGGTGCCCTCGCCTCGCACTACAAGCTGGCGCGCACCCGGCCGCAGGGCACCGCCCAGGTCCGGGTCGTCACGCCCACCCCGGCCGAGCACGGCTGGAGCGCCGGCGGCCACACCGTGGTCGAGGTCGTCATCGACGACATGCCGTTCCTGGTCGACAGCCTGACCATGGAGCTGAGCCGCCAGCTGCGCGAGGTGCACCTGGTCGTCCACCCGGCCTTCGACGTGGTGCGCGACGTGACCGGCGAGCTGCAGTCGGTCGTCCCGGTGGCCGACGGAGCGAGCCCGCCCGCGGGCGACGCCGTGCGCGAGTCGTGGATGCACGTCGAGATCGACCGGTTCCGCGAGGGCACCACCGGCACCCACGGCGGCACCCACGGCGGCACCCACGGCGGCACCCACGCCGACCATCACGGCCCTGCCGCGATCGTCGACGACGTCCAGCGGGTGCTGCGCGACGTCCGCGAGGCGGTCGAGGACTGGGAGAAGATGAACGACCGCGTCGCCGCGATCGTCCAGGGCCTTCACGACGACCCGCCCCCGCTCGACGCCGAGGAGCTGCGCCAGGCCGGTGAGCTGCTCACCTGGCTGGCCGACGGCCACTTCACGTTCCTCGGCTACCGCGAGTACTCCCTCGACCGTGCCCTCGTCGACGGCGTCGAGGACGACGTCCTGCGCGCCGTGCCCGGCACCGGCCTCGGCATCCTGCGCTCCGACCAGCTGATCTCGGAGTCGTTCGGCCGCCTGCCCGAAGCGGTCAAGGCCAAGGCCCGCGAGAAGACCCTGCTGGTGCTGGCCAAGGCCAACTCCCGCGCCACGGTCCACCGGCCCGCCTACCTCGACTACGTCGGGGTCAAGACCTTCGGCGCCGACGGCGAGGTCACCGGCGAGCGTCGTTTCCTCGGGTTGTTCTCGAGCGCCGCCTACACCGAGTCGCTGCTGCGCATCCCGCTGGTGCGCGAGAAGGTGCAGGCCGTGCTCCAGGGCAGCGGCTTCGACCCGACGAGCCACGCCGGCAACGCGCTACTCGACACCCTCGAGACCTACCCGCGCGACGACCTCTTCCACACCCCCGTCGACGAGCTCCGACCGCTCGCCGAGGCCGCCATGCAGGCGCGCGAGCGCCGTGCGGTGCGGATGTTCGTGCGCAAGGACACCTACGGCCGCTACGTCTCGGTGCTCGTCTACCTGCCGCGCGACCGCTACAACACCGGGGTCCGCGAGAAGTTCGTGGCGATCCTCAAGGACCGCTTCGGTGCCGAGAGCGTCGAGTTCAACGTGCGCATCAACGAGTCGACGACCGCGCGGGTCCACTTCGTCGTGCGCCAGCCCGCGGGCCAGTCGATCCCCGACGTCGACACGACCGACCTCGAGCGCCGCCTGGCCGACGCATCGCGGTCGTGGCGCGACGACTTCACCAGCGCCGTCATCGCCGAGTACGGCGAGGAGGTCGGCGCCGTCCTCGGGCGACGCTACGTCGACTCGTTCCCCGAGGCCTACAAGGAGGACTTCACCCCGCGGGCGGCCTCGGTCGACCTCGGTCGGCTCGAGGGCATCGCCGGCGAGCGGGGCATCGACCACTCCCTCTACCAGGACGTCGACGCCGGCGCCGGCGAGGCCCGTCTCAAGCTCTACCGGATCGGCCCGCCGCTCTCGCTCAGCGAGGTCCTGCCGATGCTGAGCTCGATGGGCGTCGAGGTCGTCGACGAGCGGCCCTACGGGCTCACCGGTCTCGCGCGGCCCTCCTACATCTACGAGTTCGGGCTGCGGTACGCCGGTGCGCTTCCCGACGAGGCACGCGAGCTCTTCCAGGACGCCATCCGCGCGGTCTGGGACGGGTTCACCGAGATCGACGGCTTCAACGCGCTGGTCCTGGGCGCGCGGCTCACCTGGCGTCAGGCGGCGCTGCTGCGCGCCTACGCCAAGTACATGAAGCAGGGCGGCACCCCCTTCGCGCTCGACTACATCGAGGAGGCGCTGGCCAGCAACGTCGACATCACCCGGGCCCTGGTCGAGCTGTTCGAGGCGCGCTTCGACCCCGACCTGGTCGAGACCGGGGACGACGCCCAGCGCGAGGTCGAGGCACGCCTGCTGGCGGCGCTCGACGACGTGGCCAGCCTCGATCACGACCGGATCCTGCGCTCCTACCTCACCCACGTGAGGGCGACGCTGCGCACCAACTACTTCCAGCACGACCAGGCGGGGGAGCCGCACCGCTACATCTCGCTCAAGATGGAGCCGTCGGCGATCCCCGACCTCCCCGCACCGCGGCCGCAGTACGAGATCTTCGTCTACTCCCCGCGCGTCGAGGGCGTCCACCTGCGCTTCGGTGCCGTCGCGCGCGGCGGGCTGCGGTGGAGCGACCGCCGCGACGACTTCCGCACCGAGGTGCTCGGCCTGGTCAAGGCCCAGATGGTCAAGAACACCGTGATCGTGCCGGTCGGCGCCAAGGGCGGCTTCTTCGCCAAGAACCTCCCCGACCCGGCCGTCGACCGTGACGCGTGGCTGGCCGAGGGCATCGCCTGCTACACGACGTTCATCTCGGGCCTGCTCGACGTCACCGACAACCTGGTCGCCGGCGAGACCGTGCCGCCCGCGCGCGTCGTACGCCACGACGGCGACGACACCTACCTGGTGGTGGCCGCCGACAAGGGCACCGCGACGTTCTCCGACATCGCCAACGGCGTGGCCAAGGACTACGGCTTCTGGCTCGGCGACGCCTTCGCCAGCGGCGGCTCGGTCGGCTACGACCACAAGGCCATGGGCATCACCGCCCGCGGCGCCTGGGTGTCGGTGCAGCGTCACTTCCGTGAGATGGGGGTCGACTGCCAGACCCAGGAGTTCACCTGCGTCGGCATCGGCGACATGTCGGGCGACGTCTTCGGCAACGGCCTGCTCTGCTCCGAGACCACCCGGCTGGTCGCGGCCTTCGACCACCGCGACATCTTCATCGACCCCGATCCCGACGCGGCGACGTCGTACGCCGAGCGCAAGCGGCTCTTCGAGCTCCCGCGCTCCAGCTGGCAGGACTACGACACCTCCTTGATCTCGGCGGGCGGGGGCGTCTTCCCCCGCTCGGCCAAGTCGATCGCGGTCTCGCCCGAGATCCGTGCGGCCCTCGGCATCGCGGCCGGTGTCACCAAGATGACCCCCGCCGAGCTGATGCGCGCGATCCTGCTGGCCCCCGTCGACCTGCTGTGGAACGGCGGCATCGGCACCTACGTCAAGGCCGAGGACGAGTCCCACGCCGACGTCGGCGACAAGGCCAACGACGCGATCCGGGTCGACGGCGGCCAGCTGCGTGCCCGGTGCGTCGGCGAGGGCGGCAACCTCGGGCTGACCCAGCTCGGCCGCATCGAGTACGCCCGCGGCGGTGGTCGCGTCAACACCGACTTCATCGACAACTCCGCCGGTGTCGACACCTCCGACCACGAGGTCAACATCAAGATCCTGCTCGACCGGGTGGTGGCCGCCGGCGACCTCACCGAGAAGCAGCGCAACAAGGTGCTGGCCGAGATGACCGACGAGGTCGCCGCGCTGGTGCTGCGCGACAACTACGAGCAGAACCTCGCGCTCGCCAACGCCGAGTCCAACGCGGCGCCGCTGCTGCACGTGCACGAGTCGTGGATGAAGAAGCTCGAGAAGGACGGCGTGCTCGACCGCGAGCTCGAGGACCTCCCGACCAGCCGCCAGGTCGCGCGGCGCATCGACCGCGGGCAGGGCCTCAGCACCCCCGAGCTGTCGGTGCTGCTGGCCTGGACCAAGATCGTGCTGGCCAACGAGCTCATCGGCACCGACCTGCCCGACGACCCCTACCTCGACCTCGACCTGCGCGCCTACTTCCCGACCCAGGTGCGCGAGGGCTTCCCCGACTGGATCTCCGACCACCCGCTGCGTCGCGAGATCATCGTGACGCAGGTGGTCAACGACCTGGTCAACGGCGCGGGCATGACCTACTGGCCGCGGCTCGCCGGCGAGACCGGCGCCGACGCCGCCGAGCTGACGCGGGCCAACTTCGTGGCGCGCGAGATCTTCGGGTCGCTGCCGCTGCGCGACGAGCTGGCCACCCACGACAACGAGATCGACGCCGCGGTGCTCACCCACATGCGGGTCGAGATGCGGACCCTGGTGGAGCGCGGGTCGCGCTGGCTGGTGACCAACCGTCGTCCACCCCTCGACAGCCAGGGGCTGGTCGACCAGTTCTCCGCCCCCGTGCAGGAGGCGATGACGCAGCTGCCCGAGCTGATGGTCGGGCGCGAGCTGGCGGCCTACGAGAAGCGGCGTGCCCAGCTGGTCACCAACCACGTGCCGGACGACCTCGCGGTGCGCGTGGCGGTGCTCCCCACCGCCTACGTGCTGCTCAACGTCGTCGAGATCGCCGGTCGTGAGGGCCTCGAGGTGGCCGACGTCGCCCGCGTCTACTTCGCGCTCGGCGAGCGGCTCGGCCTGTCGGGCCTGGGCCAGCAGATCCTGACCCTGCCGCGCGCCGACCGGTGGCAGACGATGGCCCGCGCCGCGCTGCGCGACGACCTCCACGCCGTGCACGCCCGGCTCACCGCCCAGGTGCTGGCGTCGACCTCGGCCGACGACTCGGCTCCTGCCCGGATCGCGGCCTGGGAGGACGGCGACGCGATCGCGGTGTCGCGGGCCGCTGAGACCCTCGGGCAGCTGGTCGGCGACGAGCAGGCCGACCTGGCGCGGATGTCGGTCGGGCTGCGGGTCGTGCGGGGCCTGCTCACCTGACGTCCCGGTAGTCCCCTACGGAAAGCCCCTCGACCGGCGACGGTGAGGGGCTTTTCGTAGGGGACTACCGCGGGGGGTGGGCCGGTGCGGGTCAGCTGGGGTCGACGCAGATCACGTAGGCGGTGACGTCCTCGAGGTTGGCGAGGCCGTTGAAGACCGACACGGCCCACGCGTCGGCGCTGGTGGCGGTGGCGGGCGCGTAGAGGGCGCTCTCCTCGAAGTACTCGCGCGGCGTCGAACCCTGGACGGTGAGGGCCTGGTCGGTGCTGGTGAACTCGCCGCCGCCGCCGACGGCCACCTTGTCGCCCGTGCAGGCGACGAAGACCGTGCTCGCGCTGCCGGCGTCGACGGACTCGGTGCTGGTGACGACCTCGTAGCCCCGGACCGCCGGCGCGTTGAGCTTCTGCTTCACGGCCCCGGCGAGCTTGCCCTCGGCGATCGCGCCGTTCTTGACGTCCGTCCCGGTCAGCGCGCCGTTCTTGACGTCGACCGAGCCGAGGGAGCCGTTCTTGACGTCGACCGAGGCGACCGAGCCGTTCTTGATGTCCTTGCCGGTGATCATCTTGGCCGCGACGGCGGAGCCGGCGGAGGCCGAGCCGATGACGGCGACGGACAGGACGAGGGCGGGAGCGAGGCGGGCGGTGCGGTTCATGGTGGTGTCTCCTGGGAGTGGCGGCCGCTCCGGTGCGGCCTGGTGAGGTCGACACTCCTCCGACCGGCACCCCCCAGGCATGAGGGATCGACCCCCAACCTTCGACGCTGGCGCATGTGGGGGGAGTGGGGGAGTGGGGGAGTGCCGGGATCTGAGGTAGCCACCACCCTTCTGAGGTGCCTTAGTCGTTCGCGGACGTCGGTGGCGCCACTTAGGATCGTTGCCGATGGCAACTGATGTACGACCCGATCTCGGACCCGACCCCGACCTGGCGCCCCCGGCAGGGGTCCACTCCATCTGGCGGATCCGCGGTTACCTGCGCCCGCACCTGCCGGCGGTCATCACGATGCTGCTGACCTCGTTGGCCGTCGTCGGCACCTCCATCGCCATCCCGCTGGTCACCAAGGCCGTCATCGACGGCCCGATCGCCGACGGCGAGCTCGCCCCGGTGCTGCCGCTGGGCCTGCTGGCCCTGGCGTTCGGCCTGGTCGAGGCCGTGCTGATCTGGCTGCGCCGCTGGGTCCAGAGCACCGCGGTCCTGGCGCTGGAGAACACCATGCGCCACGACCTCTACCGCCACCTCCAGGCGCTGCCGATGTCGTTCCACAGCCGGTGGCCCGCCGGCCAGCTGCTCTCACGCGCGATCCAGGACCTCAGCTCGATCCGCCGCTTCCTCGGCTTCGGCCTGATCTTCCTGGTCGTCAACATCGTCCAGGTCGTGGTCGTCTGCGGGGTGCTGCTCGCGATGTACTGGCCGCTCGGCCTGGTCGTCACTGCCACCTCGGTGCCGATCATCTGGCTGTGCGCCCGCTTCGAGAAGCGCTACGTCGTGATGTCGCGCCGGGTGCAGGACAAGCAGGGTGACCTGGCCACGCTGTCCGAGGAGGGTGCGATCGGCATCCGCGTGATCAAGGCGTTCGGGCGCAGCGAGCACGTCGCCGAGCAGTACGAGACCGGCGCACGCGAGCTCCACGAGCTGAGCATGGACAAGGTCCGGCTCTCCTCCCGCTTCTGGACCTTCCTCGAGGTCATCCCCAACCTGGCGGTCTGCGTCGTGCTGCTGCTCGGGGCGATCGGCGTCGGCCAGGGTGCGCTCACCCCCGGTGAGCTCGTCGCGTTCCTCACCCTGCTGCTGTCGCTGGTCTGGCCGGTCTCCGCCCTCGGCGTGATCCTCGCGATGGCGCAGGAGGCGATGAGCGCCGCGGCCCGCATCCTCGAGGTGCTCGACACCGAGCCGGCGATCGTGGGCGGCACCGCGACGATCCCCGAGCCGCGCGGTCACCTGCGCTTCGAGCACGTCGACTTCGCCTTCCCCGACGCCCCCGACGAGCTCGTGCTGCGCGACGTCGTCCTCGACGTGCGCCCCGGCGAGACGATCGCGCTGGTCGGGTCGACCGGGTCGGGCAAGACCGCGCTCACCTCGCTGGTGCCGCGACTCCAGGACGTCTCCGCCGGGCGGGTCACCCTCGACGGGGTCGACGTGCGCGACCTCGACCTGCGCCACCTGCGCACGATGGTCGCCACCGCCTTCGAGGAGCCGACCCTGTTCTCGATGAGCGCGCGCGAGAACCTCACCCTCGGTCGCTCGCCCGACGTCGACCCGGCCAGCGACGCCGAGGTCGAGGAGGCGCTCGACGTGGCGCAGGCCGGCTTCGTCCGCGACCTGCCGTGGGGCCTCGACACCCGCATCGGCGAGCAGGGCATGGCGCTCTCGGGCGGTCAGCGGCAACGGCTCGCGCTCGCCCGGGCCGTGCTCGCGCGGCCCCAGGTCCTGGTGCTCGACGACACGCTCTCCGCGCTCGACGTACACACCGAGAAGCTGGTCGAGGACGCCCTGCGCAGCGTGCTGTCCTCCACCACCGGGCTCGTCGTGGCCCACCGTGCCTCCACCGTGCTGCTCGCCGACCGGGTGGCGCTGCTGCAGGACGGCACCATCACCCACGTCGGCGACCACAGCGAGCTGCTCGCCACCGTCCCGGCCTACCGCGAGCTGCTCTCGGCCGACGCCGAGCTGCGCGAGGCGGTGTCGGCATGAGCGCCCCCACCACCACGGGCACCACGGGCACCACACCCGAGGACCGCCCGGTCGACACGTCGTGGCGTGGGGTCGGCAAGAACGACGCCGACGAGATCCACACCGCCGACCGGGTCGTCTTCACCGGCGGCTCGCGCCAGCTGCTCGGCGACATCCTGCGCCCCTACAAGCGTGCGATCTGGGTCCTGGTCGGCGTCGTCGTCATCGAGAACGTCGCTCGTCTGGCGATCCCCTACCTCGTCAGCGTCGGCATCGACTCCGGAATCCCCCCGATCCGCGAGCGTGACGACCTCGGGCCGCTGCTGACCGTGGTGGCGCTGGTGCTGGGCGCGACGATCGTCCAAGCCGTCACCCGTCAGCTGTTCCTGCTGCGCTCGGGCCGGATCGGCCAGGACCTCCTCTACCAGCTGCGCCGTCGGGTGTTCCGGCACTTCCAACGGCTCAGCCCGGCCTTCCACGACGACTACACCTCGGGCCGGGTGATCTCGCGCCAGACCTCCGACATCGACGCGATCTACGAGATGCTCGAGACCGGGTTCGACGGGCTGGTCACGGCCTTCCTCACCCTGGTCGGCACCGCGGTCATCCTGATGTTCCTCGACGTCAAGCTCGGCCTGGTCGCCCTCGTCTCCGGGCCCTTCCTCTACTGGGTCACGGCGTGGTTCCGCCGGTCCTCGGCCAAGGCCTACCGGATCTCGCGCGAGAAGGTGGCGCTGCTGATCGTCCACTTCGTCGAGACCATGGGCGGTATCCGCGCGGTCCAGGCGTTCCGTCGCGAGCCCCGCGACCTGGAGATCTTCGACGAGCTCAACGACGACAACCGCAAGGCCAACCTGGTCGCCTTCCGGCTGGTCGCGTGGTTCATGCCGGGCATCAAGCTGATCGGCAACGTCACCATCGCGGTCACGCTCGTCTATGGCGCCTACCTCGCCTACGACGGCGAGATCACCGTCGGGGTGCTCGCGGCGTTCCTGCTCTACCTGCGCCGGTTCTTCGAGCCGATGATGGAGATCTCGCAGTTCCTCAACACGTTCCAGTCGGCCTCGGCCGCGCTCGACAAGCTGGCCGACGTGCTCCGCGAGGAGCCCACCGTGCCCGAGCAGACGGCCCCGGTGCCGCTGGGCTCCGACGGCGGCGCCGTCGGCACCCTGACGTTCGACCACGTGCGCTTCGGCTACCTCGACGACCGTGACGTGCTGCCCGGCCTCGACCTCACCGTCCCGGCGGGCCAGACCGTCGCCCTGGTCGGCACCACCGGAGCCGGCAAGACCACGCTGGCCAAGCTGTGCACCCGCTTCTACGACCCGACCGGCGGCCGGATCCTGCTCGACGGCGTCGACCTGCGTGACCTGTCCTCCGACGACCTGCGCTCGTCGGTCGTCATGGTGACCCAGGAGAACTACCTGTTCACCGGCAGCGTCGCCGACAACATCCGGTTCGGCCGTCCCGGCGCCAGCCACGCCGAGGTCGAGGCGGCGGCACGAGCGCTCGGTGCCCACGACCTGATCATGGCGCTGCCCCAGGGCTACGACACCCAGGTCGCCAACCGCGGCGGCCGGCTCAGCGCCGGCCAGCGTCAGCTCGTCGCGTTCGCGCGCGCGTTCCTGGCCGACCCTGCCGTGCTCATCCTCGACGAGGCGACCTCGTCGCTCGACGTACCCTCCGAGCGGCTGGTCCAGCACGCCCTGCGCACCGTGCTGGCCGGGCGCACCGCGGTGATCATCGCGCACCGTCTCTCCACGGTCGAGATCGCCGACCGGGTGCTCGTGATGGCCCACGGCGAGGTCGTCGAGGACGGCACGCCGGCCGAGCTGGTCGGCAGCGGCCAGGGGCACTTCTCCGACCTGCACGAGGCCTGGCTCGAGTCGCTGGCCTGACGGCGTCGGCCGGGCTCACGGCGACTCCGTCACGGTGCCGCCTCGAGCGTCCGACCCGGTCGTCGGTCAGGGAGTGCCTCTCCGGCGCGGTCCGCGGGCCGGGCGTGACGTGACATGATCGGGTGGCAGGTAGTCCTGGGAGGAAGAGGCGTCGGTGCGAGGGATCGCTGACCACGAGTTCACACGACCGTCGGGTGCGACCGTCCACGCGCGGCGCTCGACCGGCGACCCACGAGCGGCCGTCGGCACCGTCCTGTCGGTCAGCAGGTGAGCACACCGATCGGGCCTCGACGGGCGCAGGACGGCGTGGGGCGGGGCCCCGTGCTGCTGGCCGGCGTCCTCGCGCTGGTGCTGGTGGTCTCGCTCGTCGGCGGCTACCTGCTGCTGCGCGACGACGGCGGCACGCCCGGATCGGCGGGCTCCGACCAGCCGAGCACCGCGGGTGCGGCCGGTGCGACGAGCTCGTCGTCGGGCACCTCCGACGACCCCGTGACGCCGGACCCGCTCGACGACCCGATGAGTCCGGAGTCGATCGACCTGCGCTACGACCGTCTGGCCGGCGCCGTCACGACCGGGGCCGACGACTGCCGGGAGGTCAAGGCGCGCCAGGGCCAGGACGAACGCCTGCGGTGCGACCTGCCCGCCGGCACGCTCGAGCTGGTCACCTACCTGCGGGTCTCCGACCTCGAGGCCCGCCGTGAGCGCGCGGTCACCGACGAGCCGGGCGGGGTGCTGGACGTCGGCCCGAGCCGCACGATGATGGCCTTCCAGGACCCTGCGTCGGCGGAGCAGGACAAGAAGGACAAGAAGGACAAGAAGGACAAGAAGGGCGCGAAGGGGGCGAAGGGGGCGGCGGGGGACACCTACCTCTACTGGGACGACGAGCGGTCCCGACAGTCGGGGACCTACCTGGCCGACCCCGGCACCGACCTGGTCGAGCTCGCCGCGGCGTACGACGCGACCGACCCCGCGCGGCCCTACCCGACGGGTCTGAGCAACAAGCGGCTCGTCGCCTTCGCCAGCCGGTGGGTCGGCTCGGGGGACTGCCTGCGGACCGTGACGGTCAACGCCGGGGCGCTCGAGGAGAGCTATTGCGACGTCAAGGGTCCGGTCGAGATGTTCGTGGGCAGGTTCGCCACCGAGGAGCAGCTCGACGCCTACCGCACCCTGGTGGTGGCCAGCGCGATCGCCGACGAGCGCGGGGTGCGTGACTGGTCGGCCAAGGAGGACGGCGACCCGGTCGGGGCGCTCTACGAGTACACGACCGACGACGGCACCGTCGCCCGCTACTGGGACGACGCGTCGTGCCTGTGCTACGCCGAGGCGTTCCTGGCCAAGGGCAGCTACGAGCGCCTCGAGCGCTGGTGGACCCGGGGGCGGGACTCCTAGAGGACGTCAGCCCCGCGCGACCACGGCGATGGTCGTGTCGTCGCCCCCGACCTGGGCCGGCGCGTGGGTGTCGGCCGGCAGGCGGGCGCGCAGGGCGTCGAGGCCCTCGTCGCGCACGGTGCGGGCGAGGTCGCTCCCCGTCGACGACCACCAGGTGTCGGGGTCGGGGCGGGCCTTGCCGTAGCCGTCGGTGCAGACGAGGGCGAGGGTGACCGGGTCGGCCGGGTCGTCGGTGAGGTCGACCGTCGCGGTGCGCAGCGACGAGATCGGGTCGGGCTGGCACAGCGAGGCGGTGTGGATGCCGTCGAGGGAGGGGTCCTCGGGCAAGGGGCGCCACGCCGTGCCGGAGCGGCGTACGGCGACGGTGTCGCCGTCGCCGATCTGGAGGGCGACCAGGCGCTCGGTGGTGACGGCCACGGCGAGCAGCGTGGTGCCGTAGGGCACGAGGGGACCGCGCGGGGCCTCGTCGGAGCGGAAGGGATGGGCCTCGACGTGCGCGAGCACGGCGCGGCGCCAAGCGGAGACGGCGTCGACGGCCGCCGCGACGGGGTCGATCGCGACCTCGGCGTCGAGGGCCGCGCGCAGCGCGTCGAGGGTGCACGAGGTCGCGAGGTCGGCCCCGACGTCGCTGCGGAAGTGGGCGTGGTGCCCGTGTCCGTCGGCCACCACGACGATCGCGGCGGTGCCGTCGGCGGCGGCCCAGGTGACCACGGAGTCCTGGTTGGGCAGGTGCTCGGAGACGTGGTAGACCCCGATCGTGGTCGCCGAGGCGACCCCCCAGGCCGCGGGTGACGGAACGGAACCGGTGGGCATGGCTCCACCCTGCCAGGTGCCACCGACATGATCGTCACGTGAGCCTCCTCCTCCAGACCCCTCGCGCCGCCTGTCGCCGTCTGCTCCGTCGGGGGGCCGCGAGCCCGCTCGACGGCCGGGTCGTGCTGGTCACCGGGGCCTCCTCCGGCATCGGCGAGGCCACGGCCCGTCTCGTGGCCCGGCAGGGCGCCACGGTGCTGCTGGTCGCACGGCGTGGTGACGCACTCACCACCCTGGCCGACGAGATCGTCGCGGCCGGCGGTCGGGCGGCGGCGTACCCCTGCGACCTGACCGACGGCGACGCCGTCGACGGGCTCGTCGCGCAGGTGCTGGCTGATCACGGTGCCGTCGACTACCTGGTCAACAACGCCGGGCGCTCGATCCGCCGCTCGCTCGCGGCCAGCGACGGCCGGTTCCACGACGTCGAGCGGACGATGGCGATCAACTACCTCGCGCCGGTGCGGCTGACGATGGGGCTGCTACCGACCATGCGCCTCCAGCGGTTCGGTCACGTCGTCAACATCGTGTCCTGGGGCGTGCAGCTCAAGGCGCCGCGGTTCTCGGCCTACCTCGCCTCCAAGTCCGCCCTCGACACGTGGGCGCGCGTGGCGGCGCGCGAGACGTGGGACGACAACGTCACCTTCACCAACATGCGCTTCGGGCTGGTGCACACGCCGATGGTCGCCACGACCGTGGAGCACTACCGGGGCTGGCCGGCGATGACCGCCGACCAGGCCGCCGCCCGGGTGCTGCGCGCGCTCGAGGACCGGCCGGTGTCGTGGAACACCCCCGCCGGGCGGACCGGCGACGTGCTCAACCTGCTCGCCCCGCGGCTGGCCGACTACGTGATGCACCGGCTCGACCGGGAGCCCCGCTAGGAGGCCTTCTTGGCCGCGGTCTTCCTGGTCGTCGACTTCTTGGCAGGGGTCTTCTTGGTGGCCGACTTCTTGGCGGCCGACTTCTTGGCCGGGGTCTTCTTGGCGGCCGGCCTCTTGGCCGGCGCCTTCTTCGCCGCCGCTCCCGTGGCCGACCCGTCCTCGTCGTCCTCGTCGTCCTCGTCGTCCTGGTCGGGCACCGACTCACCACGAGCGGTCTTGGCCGCGGCCACCGAGCGCTGCAGGGCGGCGAGCAGGTCGACGACCTCACCCCCGGTCTTGGTCGAGGTCGGGGTGCGCTTGATCTCGCCGCCCTCGATCTTGGTCTGCACCAGGTCCTTGACCGCGTCGGCGTAGTCGTCCTCGTACTCGCTGGCGTCGAAGTCGCCGGCCAGCGTCTCGACGAGCATCGTGGCCATCTTGACCTCGGAGTCCTTGACCTCGCCGGTCTCGACCTGGAAGTCGGGGGTGCGTATCTCGTCGGGCCACATCATCGTCTGCAGCACGATGACGTCGTCGCGCACGCGCAGCACCGCGACGGTGGTGCGCTGACGCAGCGCCACCGTCACCACGGCCATCCGGTCGGCGTCGAGCAGGGCCTGGCGCAGCAGCGCGTAGGGCTTGGCACCGGTCTTCTCGGGCTCGAGGTAGTAGGACTTCTCGAAGAGCATCGGGTCGATCTGGTCGCTCGGCACGAACTTCTCGACCGCGATCTCGCGCGACGACGTCGACGGCAGCGCGGCCATGTCGTCGTCGGTGAGGATGACCATCTCGCCGTCCTCGGTCTCGTAGCCCTTGGCGATCTCGGAGTAGGGCACCTCCTCGCCGTCGATCGAGCAGACGCGTTGGTACTTGATGCGCCCGCCGTCGCTCTCGTGCACCTGCCGGAACGCCACGTCGTGGCTCTCGGTCGCGGAGTAGAGCTTGACGGGCACGCTGACCAGCCCGAAGGAGACCGCGCCCTTCCAGATCGCACGCATGGCCCAGTATCACCCGCGCCGCCGGGCGGTTGTCCACCAGGAGCCGTGCGCGCCGGCAGCAGGCAGGATGGGGCCATGCGTCCCATGCTCGCCACCCCCGGCGACCACGTGCCGACCGGCGAGGAGTGGGCCCACGAGGTCAAGTGGGACGGCATGCGGGTCCTGGCCGACTCCGCGGCGTACGGCGAGCGCGGTCGCTACCGGCTGACCAGCCGCAACGACAACGACGTCACCGCGGCCTGGCCCGACGTGGCCGAGGGCCTGCGCGAGATGCGCGGCCTGCGCCGGCGCGACCTGCTCGTCGACGGCGAGGTGATCGCGCTCAACGGGAGCGGGGTGCCCGACTTCCGCACCCTGCAGGAGCGGATGCACGTACGGCGTGCGGCGTCGGTGCAGCGCCTGGTCACGACGGTGCCGGTCACCTTCATGGTCTTCGACCTGCTGCGCCTCGACGGCGTCGACCTCGTGCGCGAGCCGCTCGCGACCCGTCGCGCTCGGTTGGCCGAGGTGCTCGAGGGTGCGCCGTGGCAGGTGCCCGCGTCGTACGACGACGGGGCGATGCTCCACGAGGCCACGCTCCAGCAGGGCCTCGAGGGCATCGTCAGCAAGCGGCTGTCGTCGCCGTACCGCCCGGGGGAGCGGAGCCCGCACTGGCTCAAGTTCGCCCACCGCTTCCGCGGGTCCTACGTGGTCGGCGGGTGGCGCCCCCAGGAAGGGACGACCGACCGGCTCGCGTCGCTCCTGGTCGGCGAGGTGACGCCCGGGGGGCTGATGTTCCGCGGACGCGTCGGGAGCGGCATCGCGGGCCGGCAGAGCCGGGTGCTCGCCGACGCCGTCGAGACCCTGGGGCGCCCCACGAGCCCGTTCGCCGACGAGGTGCCGCGGGTCGACGCGTCCGGCACGTCCTGGGTCGAGCCGGTGCTCGTGGTCGACGTCGACTCGCACGGTCACGGCCACGACCGGCTGCGGCAACCGTCCTTCCGGGGGCTGCGTACCGACCTGGCCCCGGAGGACCTGTGAGCCCCCGTCCCGAGAAGCACGACGTCGAGGAGCTCCACGTCGACGTCGAGGGCCGCACGCTCAAGATCAGCAGCCTGAGCAAGGTCCTCTACCCGCGCACCGGCACCACCAAGGGCGAGGTGCTCGACTACTACGCCCGGATCTCTCCGGTGCTGCTGCCGCACCTGGCCGACCGCGCCGTCACCCGCATCCGCTGGCCCCACGGCGTGCAGGACCTCAGCTTCTTCGAGAAGAACGCGCCGGCCGGCACACCGTCCTGGGTGCGCACGGTGACCGTCCCGACCAGCGGGCGCCGCGCGGGCCGGTCCGGGGAGGCCGGTTCCGACACCCTGACCTTCCCGGTCGTCGACGACCTCGCCACGCTGACCTGGCTGGCCAACCTCGCCGCCCTCGAGCTGCACGTCCACCAGTGGA
>CALRVO020000022.1:0-15867 GCA_943371595.1 Sphingomonas paucimobilis | reverse complement strand
TCGGCGAGGAGGCCGTGGCTGCCGACCCCTCGCTGCTGCGGGGCTGGGCCACGGCCCCGCACGCCTTCACCGTCGACCCGGTCGACGGCACCCGCAACTTCGTCAAGGGCTCCCCCGACCACGCGGTGATGGTCGCCGAGCTGCGCGCCGGCGAGGTCGTGCGCAGCTGGATCTGGCAGCCGCAGCACCGCACGGCCTACGTCGCCGAGCGCGGCGCCGGGGCGTGGCGCGACGGCGTACGCCTCGACGCCACCGCAGCCGGGCGCGGAGGCCGGGGCTACACGGGCACCTGCTGCGGCATCGACTACCCGCGCCTGGCGACCGGCGAGGCCGGCTGGGCCGTCTGGTTCAAGACCAAGCCCTGGGACCACGCCCCGGGGTCGCTCCTGCTGACGGAGGCCGGCGGGTTCGTGGGCGGCCTCGGCGGGGCGCCGTACGACGCGACCCGTCCGCCGCGGGTGCTCGTGGCCCGCTCCGCACGTCCCTGACGGGCACCGGTCAGGCGCCCGCACCCTTCAGGCGCGCGGCCAGGTAGGGCGCCGTGACGCTGCCGGGAGCCTCCGCGACCTGCGCGGGGGTGCCGGTCGCGACCACGGCGCCGCCGGCGTCCCCGCCCCCGGGTCCGAGGTCGATGACCCAGTCGGCGGTGGCGATCGTGTCGAGGTCGTGCTCGACCAGCACCACGGTGTTGCCGGCGTCGACCAGCCGGTGGAGCTGACGCACCAGCAGGACCGTGTCGGCCGGGTGCAGCCCCGCCGTGGGCTCGTCGAGCAGGTAGAGCGCGTGGCCGCGTCGCGCTCGCTGCAGCTCGGTGGCGAGCTTGATGCGCTGCGCCTCACCGCCGCTGAGCTCGGTGGCCGGCTGACCCAGGCGCAGGTAGCCGAGGCCGACCTCACGCAGGGTCTCCAGGCTGCGCGAGGCCGCCGGAAGGTCGGCGAGGAAGACGGCCGCCTCGTCGACCGACAGCGCGAGCACCTGCGCGACGTCCCGGCCACGGTAGGTGACCTCGAGGGTCGCGGCGTCGTACCGCGCGCCGTGACAGGTCGGGCACGGTGCGTAGGTGCCGGGCAGGAACATCAGCTCCACCGACACGAACCCCTCGCCCTGGCAGGTGTCGCAGCGGCCCTCGGCGACGTTGAACGAGAACCGGCCCGCCCCGTAGCCGCGGGCGCGCGCCTCGTCGGTCGCGGCGAACACCTTGCGCACGGCGTCGAACAGACCGGTGTACGTCGCCAGGTTGGACCGTGGGGTGCGCCCGATCGGGCGCTGGTCGACACGCACCAGCCGGTCGAACACCTCGAGCCCGGTCACGTCGTCGACGTCGACCTCGAGCACGGCCTCGTCCGCGTCCTCGGGCGCGAGCCCGAGGTGGTCGCGGACCAGCTCGGCGAGCACCTGCGTCACCAGGGTGGACTTCCCGGAGCCGGACACGCCCGTCACCGCGGTCAGCACTCCGAGGGGCACCTCGACCGAGACGTCGTCGAGGTTGTGCCGCGTCACGCCACGCAGGTGCAGCCACCCGTACGGGGTGCGCGGCTCGTGCTCCAGCGGTTCCACCCGACCGAAGAGATGGTCGCCCGTGACCGAGCCCGCGACCGCCTCGAGGCCGGCGACCGGTCCGCTGTAGAGAACCTCTCCTCCGCCCTCGCCGGCGCCGGGCCCGAGGTCGACGACCCAGTCGGCGCGGCGTACGACGTCGAGGTCGTGCTCGACGACGAACAGGCTGTTGCCCGCTGCCTTGAGGCGGTCGAGCACGTCGAGGAGCGGCTCGGCGTCGGCGGGGTGCAGGCCGGCCGACGGCTCGTCGAGCACGTAGACGACGCCGAAGAGCCCCGAGCGCAGCTGCGTCGCGATGCGCAGACGCTGGGCCTCGCCGGGCGAGAGCGTCGTGGAGCCGCGTCCGAGGCTGAGGTAGCCGAGACCGAGGTCGAGCAGCACCGCGAGGCGCGCCACCAGGTCGGTGCAGATCCGGACGGCCGCCTCAGTGGCGGCGTCGCCCTCGTTCGCCCGGTCGGCCGCGGCGACCGGGCGCAGCAGGTCGACGACCTCGGCGAACGGCAGCGCGTTGACCTCGGCGATCGAGCGCCCGGCGAAGGTCACCGCGAGGGACTCGGGCCGCAGGCCGCTGCCGTGGCACACGGTGCAGGTCGAGTCGCGCACGAAGCGCAGCGCCCGCTCGCGCATCCGCTCGCTCTGGGAGTCGGCGAGCACGTGCCGCACGTGCTTGCGGGCACTCCAGAACTTCCCGTAGTAGCCGTGGTCGATCCGGTCGCGCTCGGGCTCGATCAGCACCGAGGGCTGCTCGTCGGTGAACAGCAGCCAGTCGCGGTCCTTCTTGGCCAGCTGCTTCCACGGCCGGTCGACGTCGATCCCGAGGCCCGTGACGATGCTGCGCAGGTTGGCGCCCTGCCAGGCGCCGGGCCACGCGGCGATCGCCCCCTCGCGGATGCTGAGCGACGGGTCGGGCACCAGCAGGTCCTCCGCGACGTCGTGCTCGACGCCGAGGCCGCCGCAGCGCGGGCACGCACCGGCGGCGGTGTTGGGCGAGAACGCCTCGGCCGCGAGGTGCTCGGCACCGCTCGGGTAGTCACCGGCGCGCGAGTAGAGCATCCGCAGCAGGTTGGACAGCGTCGTGAGGGTGCCGACCGTCGAGCGCGAGCTCGGCGCGCCCCGGCGCTGCTGCAGCGCCACCGCCGGCGGCAGGCCGGTGATCTCCTGCACGTGCGGCGCACCGACCTGCTGCAGCAGCCGTCTCGCGTAGGGCGCCACCGACTCGAAGTAGCGGCGCTGCGCCTCGGCGTAGAGCGTGCCGAAGGCCAGCGAGGACTTGCCGGACCCGGAGACCCCGGTGAACGCCACGAACGCGTTGCGCGGCAGGTCGACGTCGACGTCGCGCAGGTTGTGCTCAGCCGCACCGCGCACGCGGACGAAGGGGTCGGTCACGTCGTCGGTCATGCTCCTGCCTACCGCGTCCGCGGCCCGCGACCACCCTGGCTCACCCCGCGAGGCGACCGACCTGACCGTTCCGTCGTCGGGGTGTGGGCACCGGCCAACCGGGTAGGGAGTGGTGGCCGGACTCCCCGACGTGCTCCTGAAGGACCCGATGACGTACGAGATCAACCCCGCCCTGGTGCGCAAGATGGCAGGCCAGTACGACGCCGCCGTCGCACCCCTCGCAGGTCACGACTTCCCGACCACCCGCGTGGCCGCTGACACGTTCGGTCACGTCCAGCTCGCCGCGTGGTACGCCGCGGTGGCCGACCAGGTCGACGAGGCCGGTCGGGCCCTGCACGACGGCGTGACCGCGATGGCCGACAACCTGCGGGTCGCGGCCCACGAGGCCGAGACTGCCGACGGCGACGCCACGACGCGGTTCACTCCTCCGCCGACGTTCTCCTCGCCGCCCAGCGACCTCGCCACGCTGCTCGACCCCAACCGCCCGGCGCCCCCGGTGCAGTCGCGCTACGGGGGCTTCCTGTGACCGCGCCTCCCTCCCTCGAGCTGGGCGCCACCCGCGACAGGACCGAGCTCGTCCCCGGCGACGTGGAGGCGGTGCGCATCAACGCCGACCACGTCCACGACGAGCGCACCCGGATCAAGGACGCGCGCGACGACTTCGCGGCCGTCAGCAGCCAGGACGCCCTCGACAGCGGGCTCACCAGCCTCGTCTTCATGATGGACCGCACCCGCCAGATCGACCGGTTCGCCGCCCTGGTGAAGGTCCTCGACACCACCCACGAGGCCCTCACGACCTACGCCACCGCCCTCGGCACCGCCCAGTCCGAGGCCCAGCGGGCGATCGAGAAGTGGGATGAGGGCGAGAAGGCGACCGCCGATGCGGTCGCGGCCTACAACCAGCAGGTCGAGGCCTACAACGCCGCCCAGTGCGCACCGCCCGACATCCGCTACCTCAACGGGGTCCCGGTCACCGTCCCGCGGATCACCGCCGGCCCGCCCGGCGAGTTCCACGACCCGGGTACCGCGCTGCGCGAGGAGGCCCAGCAGATCCTCGACGCGGCCCGCACGGGGCTCGACGAGGCCGGGGCGGCAGCGCTGCACACCCTGGGCGCCCCCGAGGACGAGGACGGCGACGGCAAGCAGGACTCCCACAGCGGCGACGTCGACCTGCTCGGCGCCGACGGCAACCTCGAGGGGCCGTCGATCTCGTGGAACTTCTGGGAGAAGACCTTCGGCACCGAGGACCCCTCCGACGACAGCCCGTTCAAGATCTCGCTGGGCAAGGCAGAGGGCTCGGTCTACGTCTTCAACGCCAAGGGCGAGTTCGAGAACTACTACGGCGACGTCAAGGTCAACGGCGACGGTTCGGTCACGATCCTGGGCGCCGACGGGTCGGCCGAGGCCACCATCGACAAGGACGGCGTGAAGATCAACGCCGACGGCACCCTGACGATCCTCGGGGCCGAGGGCAGCATCCACGGCGAGCTCGGTCCGGCCGAGGTCGGCCTCGAGGGCAAGGCCTTCGTGGGGGCCACCGGCGAGGGCGGGCTCGACATCGGCAAGGAGGGCGTCCACGCAGGCGGCGAGCTCTTCGTCGGTGGCAAGCTCGAGGGCTCCGTGTCCGGTGACGTCGGTGGCATCGGTGGCGAGGGTCGGGGCGAGCTGTCCTACGGCCTGGGTGCCGCGGCCGACGGGGAGGTCACGATCAAGGACGGCAAGATCAGGATCGGCGGCGACGTCGGGTTGACCTTCGGGGTCGGCGGCAAGCTCGGTGGCGATGTCACCATCGACGTCCCGAAGGTCTACGACACCGTCACCAGTCTCGGTGGGCTCCTCGACTGACGCCGTCCCCTAGTCCGACGACCCCGGCCCCACCACCCGGACCCCCGTGACCGGCGACCCGCCGATCGAGCGAGAGTGAGCACGTGAGCACCTCCCCCAACGAACCACCCATCCCCTTCACCATCGCGCTGCCGTCGCCGCTGTGGACCCCCGTCGACGCCGCGGCCGTGGGGGTCTCCCACACCCTGTTCCTCGCCAAGCGCACCGGCCTGGGTGACGACTACGTGCCGACCATCGCCGTCAGCGGCGGGTGGCGGGTCGGGGTGCGCTCGCTCGAGGCGATCGCCGACGAGAGCCTGGCCAAGCTGCGCGCCGAGGGCGCCGACGAGGTCGAGCTGGTCGAGCGCAAGGTCGCCGGGTCCGAGACGGTGCCGGCGGTGACCCAGACCCTCGGGGCGGTCGCCTCCATCGACGGACGCCGCTACGACCTGCGACAGACCCAGGTCGTGCTCGGGTTCGTCAACCTCCAGCACCCCGAGCAGATGGCCGTGCTCATCCACACCCTGTCGTGCACCTACGCCCAGTCCGCGGCGATGGTCGAGGAGTTCAAGCGCTACCTCGACAGCTTCGAGGTCGACACAGCCGAGGGCTGAGCCTCGGGTCTGCGGCCGTTCAGAACTTCCCGAGCAGTGCGAGCACGACCAGCACGACGGCGGTGACCACCGCACCGACGCCGCCCACCACGGCGAACGCGATGCCGACCCGCTCCTCGGTGCCGCGCTGCTGGTCCAGGCCCAACGACTCTGCTGCGGTCTCGACGAGCTGGCGTCCCTCGGAGGCGTCGAAGCGGTAGTCGACCACGCGAGCGACCCGCCCGTCGTCCCCGATCGCCCACACCTTCTCGCCCCCGAAGCCGATGATGCGTCCGCGCCTGGTCGCGACCGAGGCCGACGCGGTCGGCACGCCGGCCACCCAGTCGAGGCGGCGCTCGACGTCGGTCACGGTGAACGTGTCGGCGTCGCGCAACCGGACCTCGTGGGTCAGGGAGCGCTTCAGGCCGGCGCGGTCGAACAGCCCCCACCACTGGGCGTCGGCCAGGTCGAGGGTCACGTCGAAGCCACCCTCGACGCTCGTCACGGCGTACGGCGTGCCCTCGGCGGCCGCCCGCACGCGGGCCTCGAGGTCGGCGGTCGTGCTCACGGCAACGGCTCGTCGGCGACCTGGATGTCGAAGTCGACCTCGGGGCCCTCGGCGGAGGTCACGGTGACCGTGGTCTCGAGGCGGTCCTCCCCCGCGGTCAGCACGCACGTCGTGCTCGCGTCGACCCGGCCCGGCAGGTCGTCGGGGCAGTCGACCGCGTCGGGCGCGGTGCCGCCCGAGATCTCGGTGAGCCCCTTGGTCACCTCCGGCTCCAGCTCGTCGACCTCGACGGTCTGTCCCGGGTCGGGGTCGAGGTCGTAGGTGAGCTCGTCGCCGTCGACGGCGGTCACCGTCACCGTGACGCCGTAGCGGTCGCCCGCCACGTCGGTGAAGTGGCAACGCTGCTCGGCGTCGTCCTCCGGCTCCAGCGCACCGTCGCAGGTGACGTCGCTGACCTGCGCGTCCTCGGCCTTGGCGTCCTGGAGCTTGCCGTCGACCGCGTCGGCCAGCTCGGACGCCGACACCGCGTCAGGCCCGTTGCTCACCGTGACGCTGCACCCGACCAGGGAGAGCAGCGGCAGCAGGACAAGGGCGCCCCCGAGGGCGGTACGTCGCATGGCGCGAATGATGGCACGCCCACCAGGCCGAGTCGGCGTTCGGACTGAGCATCAACGCCGACTCGACGGATCTGCTGCGTGACCTCAGGGGCGACGCGGGCACGCCGCGCGAGCCCACCGGTCAGCGACCATCAAGCGGAGTCACAGGATGTAGAGCATCTCCTGGTAGGTCGGGAGCGGCCAGAGGTCGTCGGCCACGAGGCCCTCGAGCTCGTCGGCCGCCGCGCGGACGTCGGCCATGGCGGGCAGCACCGTGTCACGGATGGCGGTGGCGGTCTCGAGCGGGTCGTCGGCGTGCTCGTGGGCGAGGGCGTCCTTGAGGGTGGCCAGGCCCGACGTCAGCGAGCCCACGAGGGTGCTGACCGTCTCGAGCATCGACCGGTCCGGCGTGATGCCGGCGTCGGTGAGCGCCTTGACGTTGAGCGCGAGCTCGGTCTGGTAACGGGTCGCGGCCGGCAGGACCGTGGTCGTCCCGATCTCCAGGGTCAGGTTGGCCTCGACGGTGACCGCGAGGACGTACTGCTCGCAGCCGATCTCGAAGCGGCTGTGGGCCTCGCCCTCGTTGAAGACGCCGTACCGGCCGAAGAGCTCGATGGCCTCGGGCGAGATGAGCTCGGGCAGGGCGTCGACGGTGGTGCGCAGGTTCTTGAGCCCGCGCTGCTCGGCCTCGATCGGCCACTCCTCGGAGTAGCCGTTGCCGTTGAAGATGACCGCGCCGTGGTCGGCGACGATCTCCGACAGCAGGGTCTGGACGGCCTCGTTGAAGTCGGTGCCCGCGGCGACCGCGGTCTCGAGCGCGGTGGCGCAGTGGTCGAGCGCCTCGGCCATGATCGTGTTGATCATGACCATCGGACCGGCCACGGTCTGGTTGGAGCCGGGGGCACGGAACTCGAAGCGGTTGCCGGTGAAGGCGAACGGCGAGGTGCGGTTGCGGTCGCCGGGGTCCTTGGTCAGGTTGGGCAGGGTGTCGACGCCGATGGTGAGCGTCCCCTTCTCCTTGGAGTGCGTCGCGCCGCCCTTGGCGATCTGGTCGAACACGTCGGCCAGCTGGTCGCCGAGGAAGATCGAGATGATCGCGGGCGGGGCCTCGTTGGCCCCCAGGCGGTGGTCGTTGGACGCCGAGGCGACCGAGGCGCGCAGCAGGCCGCCGTACAGGTGGACCGCGCGGATGACCGCTGCGCAGAAGACGAGGAACTGCGCGTTGTCGTGGGGGTTGTCGCCGGGCACGAGCAGCGAGCCGAGCTCGCTGTTGCCCAGGGAGAAGTTGACGTGCTTGCCCGAGCCGTTGACGCCGTCGAACGGCTTCTCGTGGAACAGGCACTCCATGCCGTGCTTGCGCGCGACCGACTTGAAGGTCGTCATCAGCAGCTGCTGGTGGTCAGAGGCCTCGTTGGCCCGCTCGAACATCGGCGCCACCTCGAACTGGCCGGGCGCGACCTCGTTGTGCCGCGTCTTGGCGGGGATGCCGAGCTTGAAGAGCTCCCGCTCGGTGTCCATCATGAAGCCGAGCACCCGCTCGGGGATGGCGCCGAAGTAGTGGTCGTCGAACTCCTGGCCCTTGGGCGGCTTGGCACCGAACAGGGTGCGACCCGCGTTGAGCAGGTCGGGGCGCGACAGGAAGAAGTGGCTGTCGATGAGGAAGTACTCCTGCTCGGGACCGCAGTAGGCCACGACGTTGTCGGGCTCGGCGTGGCCGAAGAGCTCGAGCACGCGCTTGGCGTGCACCGACATCGCCTGCTGCGAGCGCAGCACCGGCGTCTTGTGGTCGAGGGCCTCACCGGTCATGGAGATGAAGATCGTCGGAATGCACAGCGTGTTGCCGTTGGGGTTCTCCAGCACGTACGCCGGGCTCATCACGTCCCACCCGGTGTAGCCGCGTGCCTCGAAGGTGTTGCGCAGGCCGCCGTTGGGGAACGACGACGCGTCGGGCTCGCCCTGCACCAGCGTCTTGCCCGAGAAGGACGCGAACGCGGTGCCGTCGCCGACCGGGTCGAGGAAGCTGTCGTGCTTCTCGGCGGTCAGCCCGGTCAACGGGTAGAACACGTGGGCGTAGTGGGTCGCGCCCTTCTCCAGCGCCCAGTCCTTCATCGCCGAGGCGACGGCGTCGGCCACGTCGGGGTCGAGCGGCGTCGACTTCTCGATCGTCGACACGATGGACTTGTAGACCGACTTGGGCAGTCGCTTCTGCATCACGGTGAGGCTGAAGACGTTGGAGCCGAAGATCTCACCGGGCTCCTCCCCCGGGTCGAAGCTGATCGGCGGCGGGACGTAGGCCTCGACGGCGGCGATGGCCTGCAGGCGGACGGGGTTGGCGGTCATGTGTGGGTACTCCCTAGGGGGTCGAGCCGGTCGAGCCGAGCGTGCGCCGGCCCCGGGCGCCGCCGCCTGCGCCGAACCTAGGAGCCGCGGGTGTCGGGATTGTTTCGTCGCTGTGTCCGTGGACCTCGTGGGCCTGTGACGCCGCTCACCACCGGGGTCCGGCGCCGACTGACCGGCACAGGTGGGCCGCGCGGGGACCAGGGCGTGGCAGACTTCCCCGCGTGTCACACGAGCAACATGGGGAGCGCCGCGCGGTGGTCGTCGAGGACGACGAGGACATCCGCTCCCTCATCGAGTTCACCCTGACCACGCAGGGTTTCGAGGTCCGCTCCGTCGCGACGGGCCTCGAGGGCGTCGAGCAGGTCCGGCTCTTCGACCCCGACCTGGTCACCCTCGACCTCGGGCTGCCCGGCATCGACGGCATCGAGACGTGCCGCCGCATCCGCGAGGTCACCGACGCCTACGTCGTGATGATCACCGCCCGCGACGAGGAGATCGACCGGCTGCTCGGTCTCGAGACCGGCGCCGACGACTTCCTCTCCAAGCCCTTCAGCGTCCGCGAGCTCAAGGCCCGGGTCAACGCGCTCTTCCGCCGACCCCGCCGCGGCGTGGGTGCGGCCGGCCCCGCCCCGACCTCGGCCCAGGCGGCGCAGGCGGCCCAGGTGCCGGCGCCGGCCGCCGCGCCGCTCCAGCCCGACCACGAGGTCCTCGAGCACGGCGCGCTGCGCGTCGACGTCGACGGGCGACGCGCCTTCCGGGCCTCCGACGAGCTCGCACTGACCCGTACCGAGTTCGACCTGCTCACCGAGCTCATGCGCACCCCGGCCCGGGTCTGGACCCGCGAGGCCCTGCTCCGTGCGGTGTGGGGCACCGAGTGGGCCAGCGACACCCACCTCGTCGAGGTCCACATCGGCAACCTGCGCCGCAAGCTCGGCGAGGGCAACGGCCGCCCCAGGCTCATCAAGACCGTGCGCGGCGTCGGCTACCGGATGGAGTCGCTGTCCTGACCGACCGCTGGTCCGTGCCACTCGGTGCCACTCCGGGGCGGCCGCGTCCCATGTAGCCGATTGTTCGCGGCACAGGTCGAGCGGTAGAGCGCTCGACACGTCGTGCGAACACTCAGCTACATCGGGGCTCCGGGCGGGCGCGGCACACGATCTCGTCAGGACCGGCGTGAGCGCGGGGTCTCCAGGGCCTCGCGGTGGGCGGGGTCGGCCGCTAGGTAGGCGTCGATCGCGACCTCGGTGCGGTGCGCCGTGTCGGGCAGCAGCGCCGCGCGGGCGCGGGCCGACGGCAGGTCGCCGCTACGCAGGTCGGCGTGCAGGCGCGCCGACAGCTCGGCCAGCTCGCACGCCCCGGTCATCGTCGAGGAGACCTTGAGGCTCAGGACGGCGTCCAGCGCGTCGTCGAGGTCGGTGGCGTGGAGCGCGTCGACGACCCGGTCGACGCGCGTCGGGAGCATGCGGCGGTAGGTCGCCACCAGCTCGAGGACGAACGGCCGTTGCTCGGCACCGTCGACGAGCTCGTGGAGCCGGGTCGGGTCGAACGCGGTCATGGCAGGGGCTCCTAGCATCGGTGGAACCATCCTGACCGACCAGGATCAGGGCCTGCTCTGGAAATTCTCAAGGAATGCGCAAGTCCCTGCGGATCGACCGCGAGGAGGGGTCAAGCGCGGGCCACGACTTCTGGGGGGATCGGTCGCGGCCCGCGCCTGGCACATTCTGGCACGCACTTGCCCCGAGAGTCACGACCCGCCGCGGGCTCAGCCCCAGAAGACCCGGTCGACGACGCCCCGGGCCAGCCGGGTGACCCTCAGGTAGTCGTTGACCATCTCGTCGGTGCTGCCCGGCGGGTAGCCGAGGATGCTGGCGACCGCCGCGCGCTCGCGGATGTCGCGGGGCATCTCGTCGCCGGCCTTGCCGCGGGCCAGGGTGACGGCGTTGCGGACCCGGCTCACGGTCCGCCAGGCCTCGCAGAGCAGCGTGGCGTCGTGGTCGGTCACCAGGCCGGCCTCGCGGGCGGCCTCGAGCGCGGTCAGCGTGCGAGGGGTGCGCAGCGCCTCGACCTCGCCGGCGTGGCGCATCTGCAGCAGCTGCACGGTCCACTCGATGTCGGCCAGTCCCCCGCGCCCGAGCTTGAGGTGGAGCGTCGGGTCGGCCCCGCGCGGCAGGCGCTCGCGGTCGACGCGGGCCTTGATCCGGCGTACCTCGACGACGTCGTCGGACGCGAGGCCGGCCGCTGGGTAGCGCAACGGGTCGATCAGCGCGGTGAACGCCTCGCGGACCCCCACGTCACCGACCACGGCGTCGGCGCGCAGCAGGGCCTGGGCCTCCCACACCTTCGACCACTTGGCGTAGTAGGCGGCGTAGGAGTCGAGGGTGCGCACGAGCGCGCCCTGCTTGCCCTCGGGGCGCAGGTCGGCGTCGACGGTGAGGGCCGGGTCGGTGCCCGGCAGGGCGAGCTGGCGGCGCAGCTCGTTGGCGACCGCCGTGGCGTACGACGACGCGACCTGGGCCTCGGCCCCCTCGACGGGCACGTGCACGAAGAGCACGTCGGCGTCGCTGCCGTAGGACAGCTCGAAGCCGCCGTAACGGCCCATCGCGACCACGGCGATCCGGGTCGGAGCGGCGTCGAGCTTGCGGGTCCGACGCACCTCGCGCCCGGCGGCCTCCAGGGCGGCCTCCAGGGTCGCGTCGGTGATGCGGGACAGGGCCGCACCCACGTCGGCCACGTCGGTCAGGCCGAGCACGTCACCGGAGGCGACGCGCAGCAGCTCACGGCGGCGTACGGCGCGGGCGGCGCGCACGGCCTTGTCGACGTCGTCCTGGCGCTCGGAGCGCGAGCGCATCTCGTCGAGCATGGCCTCGGCGCTGAGCGGGGTGAGGTCCTCCGACAGCATCCGCACGCCCTGCGGCTCACGCTCGAGGAGCCCCGAGACGTAGCGCGAGGTCGACAGCAGGTGGGCGAGGCGCTCGGCGACCTGCCCCTCGTCGCGCAGGGTCTTGAGGTACCACGGGGTCCGGCCGAGACCTTCGCTGAGCCGCCGGAAGCCGAAGAGCCCGGCGTCGGGGTCGGCCCCCTCGGCGAACCAGCTCAGCATCGCCGGCAGCAGGGCCTTCTGGATCGAGGCCGTCCGCGACACCCCGCTGGTGAGGGCCTCGAGGTTGCGCAGCGCGGCCTGCGGGTCGTCGTAGCCGAGCGCGGCGAGTCGGGTGCCCGCGGCCTCGGACGACAACCGCACCTCGCCGCTGTGCACCCGGGCGACGGCGGTGAGCAGCGGGCGGTAGAAGAGCTTCTCGTGCAGCCGGCGCACCTCGCGACGGTGGTGCTCCCAGACCTTGACCAGCGTGCCGCCGGGGTCCTTGTGGAAGCCCACGCTGCGCCCCAGGCACCGCAGCGCCTCGGGGTCGTCGGGCAGCACGTGGGTGCGGCGCAGCTGACGCAGCTGGAGGCGGTGCTCGAGGGTGCGCAGGAACGCGTAGGCCTCGTGCAGCGCCTCGCCGTCCTCGCGCCCGACGTACCCGGTCTCGGTGAGCTGGGACAGGGCGCTCAAGGTCGTCGACGAGCGGATCCGGTCGTCGGCCCAGCCGTGCACCAGCTGCAGGAGCTGGACGGCGAACTCGACGTCGCGCAGGCCGCCCGAGCCCAGCTTGAGCTGGCGGTCGGCCTCCTTGGCCGGGATGTGCGCGAGCACCCGCCGCCGCATCGCCTGCACCTCGGCGACGAACCCGTCGCGGTCGGCGACGCTCCACACCATCGGCTCGACCATCGCGCAGAACGCACGCCCGAGAGGGAGGTCGCCGGCGACCGGGCGGGCCTTGAGCAGCGCCTGGAACTCCCACGGCTTGGCCCACCGCTCGTAGTAGCCCTGGTGGCTGGCCAGGGTGCGCGTCAGCGGGCCGTTCTTGCCCTCGGGCCGCAGGTTGGCGTCGACCGGCCAGATCGTGCCCTCGGCGGTGTGGGCCGAGCAGACCTGGATCAGCTGGCTGGCCAGCCGGGACGCCGCGCGCAGCACGGCCGCGTCGGAGGCCTCCGCGGCGGCGTCGGCGGGCTCGTGGACGAAGACCACGTCGACGTCGCTGACGTAGTTGAGCTCGTGGCCCCCGCACTGGCCCATGGCGATCACCGCGAGCCGGGCCGACGACGCCTCCTCCCCCACGCGTTGCCGGGCGATCGCGAGCGCGGCGTCGAGGGTGCCGGCAGCGAGGTCGGACAGCTCGGCGGCCGCGTCGTCGAGCCCGAGGTCGTGGGCCAGGTCGCGCGCAGCCAGGCGCAGCAGCACCCGGCGGTACTCGACGCGCAGGGCGTCGACGGCCTCGGCGTCGGGCCGGGTGGCGGTCGGGGTGGCGTCGTCGGGGTCGGCGCCCACGACCCGCAGCAGGTCGGCGCGCACGGCGTACGCCGCGGGGCGGGTCGAGCCGAGCGTCGGGTCGGTCAGCTCGCGCCAGTGCTCGGGGTGGCGCACCAGGTGGTGGGCCAGCGCCTCGCTGGCGCCGAGCACGCACAGCAGCCGCATGGCGGTGCCCTCGTCGTCGACGACGGCGTCGAGCAGCGCGGTCCGCTCGTCGGGGTCGTGGGCCCCGGCGGCGTCAGCCAGCCGGACCAGGCAGACCAGGGCCTCGTCGGGGTCGGCGGTGAGCGACAGCAGGGCCACCAGCGGCTCGGCGGCGTCGCCGAGCTCGGCCAGGTGCGCCAGCGCCCGGTCGGTGTCCTGGAAGCCCAGGCGCAGCAGGTTGCCCTTGGCCAGGCCGGGGACGACGCGGCTCACGTGAGCGCCTCGGGACCACGTGACGGGTCGTGGGCGGCCACCTCGTGGGCGCGCGCGGCGAACCGGTCGGCCAGCTCGCGCCCGACCCGCTCGAGACCGGTGGTGGCGGCGGTGACCTCGGCGAGCCGGGCCTGCTGGTCGATGCCCCGGGCGAGGTGGCGCTCGGCGTCGGAGGCCGCCCACTCGGCGAGGATCTCCGGCGTCGCCTCGGGGTGCCACTGCACGCCCCAGGTGGTCGGCCCGAAGCGCATCGCCTGCACGTCGCCGTCCTTGGTGCGGGCCAGGGCGATCGCGCCCGGCGGGTCGCGCAGCACGACGTCGTCGTTCCAGAAGATGCCGGGCTGTGGCACGGGGTGGGGCCCACCGGGAGCCACCAGGTCGTCGTGGGCGGCCTCGTCGGTCCAGCGCACCCAGCCGAGCCCGACCTGCTGGCCGTGGAGGCTGCGCCCGACGTCGCCGCCGAAGGCCAAGGCGCACAGCTGGTGGCCCAGGCAGACGCCCAGCGTGGGCAGGGCCAGCGCCGCGGCCTCGAGGACCAGGGTGCGGGTCGGCAGCAGCCAGGGCACGTCGGGGTCCCAGGCGTCCATCGACCCGCCGAGGACCACCAGGCCCTGGTAGGCGCCGAGCCGCTCCGCCTCGGGGAGCGCGTCGCCGGCGTACGGACGGCAGACCTCGAGGACACACCCCGCCTCGGTCAGCCACGTGCCGAGCCGGGCCGGCGGGCAGCTGTCCTGGTGCTGGACCACGAGCACCCGTGGCACCCCTGGCCCCCGTGGCGCAGTCATCTCGGGCACGTCCCGTCGGCTCTCAGATCACCGGCAGCATCTGGTCGCGCTCCCAGGCCGAGACCTGGCCGCGGTAGTCGTCCCACTCGGCGCGCTTGTTGCGCAGGAAGAAGTCGAAGACGTTCTCGCCGAGGGTCTCGGCGAGCAGCTCGGAGCGCTCGGCGATGGCGATGGCCTCGTTGAGGTTGTGCGGCAGCGGCTCGATCCCCAGGCTGCTGCGCTCGCGCTCGGTCAGCGCCCACACGTCGTCCTCGGCCTCGCGCGGGAGCTCGTAGCCCTCCTCGATGCCCTTCATCCCGGCCGCGAGCACGGCGGCGAAGGCGAGGTAGGGGTTGCACGCGGGGTCGAGGGTGCGCAGCTCGATGCGGGTCGAGGCGCCCTTGTTGGGCTTGTACATCGGCACCCGGACCATCGCGGAGCGGTTGTTGTGACCCCAGCAGATGTAGGACGGCGCCTCGCCTCCGAACATCATCCGCTTGTAGGAGTTGACCCACTGGTTGGTGACGACGCTGATCTCGGGGGCGTGCTTGAGGACGCCGGCGATGAAGCGTCGGCCGGTCTGGCTCAGCTGGTACTCCGCGCCGGCCTCGTAGAAGGCGTTCTGGTCGCCCTCGAAGAGGCTGACGTGGGTGTGCATGCCCGAGCCTGGGTGGGTGGTGAACGGCTTGGGCATGAAGCTGGCCCAGATGCCCTGGCTCAGCGCCACCTCACGGATGACGGTGCGGAAGGTCATGATGTTGTCGGCGGTCGAGAGCGCGTCGGCGTAGCGCAGGTCGATCTCCTGCTGGCCCGGCCCCGCCTCGTGGTGGCTGAACTCGACCGAGATGCCCATCGACTCGAGCATCGTGATGGCCTCGCGCCGGAAGTCGGCGCCCATCGACTGCGCGGTGTGGTCGAAGTAGCCGCTGCGGTCGGCCGGCACCGGGTCGACCCCGGCCTGCGGGGTGTCCTTGAACAGGTAGAACTCGATCTCGGGGTGGGTGTAGAAGGTGAAGCCCTTCTCGGCCGCCTTGGCCAGGGTGCGCTTGAGCACGAACCGCGGGTCGGCGAACGACGGCGAGCCGTCGGGCATCACGATGTCGCAGAACATCCGCGCCGTCGACGGGCCCTCGGTGCGCCACGGCAGGATCGCGAACGTCGACGGGTCGGGCTTGGCCAGCATGTCGGCCTCGTAGACCCGGGCGAAGCCCTCGATCGCCGAGCCGTCGAAGCCGATGCCCTCGTCGAAGGCGCCCTCGAGCTCGGCCGGCGCCACCGCGACGGACTTCAAGAAGCCCAGCACGTCGGTGAACCACAGCCGCACGAACCGGACGTCGCGTTCCTCGAGTGCGCGGAGTACGAAGTCTTCCTGCTTGCCCATGCCCGCAGCCTAGGGCGTGGGATCGGTCGGTCACGCGCCCCCACGGTGGTCGAGGTGCGAGGAGCCCCAGCGACGAGCCTCGAGACCTGGCGAGCGACGTTGCCGACCCGCGTGGTCACCCTGGCAGCGTCGGTGTGG